>NZ_JWMC01000071.1:0-83166 GCF_000812405.1 Pseudomonas sp. PI1 | reverse complement strand
GCCCGCAAACTCGCCAGAATCGCCTTTGCCCTGATGCAGACACAGACGACCTACCAACCCCGGGGATAAGCCGTCATTGACATAGAATCTCCTACAGGTTTGCACGAGGCACGGCATGTCCTGGCGGATTCATCCGCGATAGCCGAACCTTCCGGCGCGGTTCGCGGATAAGATCCGCTCCTACGCTGCGCCACCCACGCCATTCCCCTGTAGGAGCGCGCCCTGCGCGCGATTCGCGGGCAGGGCCCGCTCCTACAGGTTTGCACGAGGCACAGCATTCCCTCGTAGGATGGCGTTGAGCGAAGCGATACCCATCAACCCGTCCGCGCCAGGCGCCGTTGCCGGCGGCGCAGACGCCGCGCCCGGCGCTCCAGCCACAGGTAGACCAGGCAGGCCAGGAACAGCGGCACCAGGAAGTACAGCACCCGGTAGCCGATCAGCGCCGCCAGCAGGGGGCCGCGGCCCAGGTGGTCGTGGAGGATGGCGATGAACACCGCCTCCAGCACGCCCAGGCCCGCCGGCACGTGCAGCACCACCCCGGCGATGCTGCTGATCAGCAGGGTGGCCAGCACCTCGGTGTAGCTGGCCTTGTCCGGCAGCAGCACGCTCACCAGCAGCGCCATCAGCGACCAGTTGGCCGCCCCCATGGCGCCCTGCAGCAGCGCCAGGCGCCAGCTCGGCAGGGCCAGGCTGAACTGCCGCCAACCCCAGGCGCGGCGCCGGGCGTAGCGGCAGGCCAGGGGGTAGGCCACGCCCAGGGCCAGCAGCAGCGCGCCGATCAGGCGCAGGCCGTTGCGCCCCACCGACCAGTCGTCCGGCAGGTCGGGGTAGCCGCTGGCGAACAGCGCGCCGGCCAGCAGCAGGTAGCCGTACCAGTTGGTCACCAGGCTGAAGCTGAGGATGCGGGTGATGTCCGCCGCGCTCATGCCCAGGCGGCCGTACAGGCGGTAGCGCAGGGCCACGCCGCCGACCCAGGAGCTGAGGTTGAGGTTGAAGGCGTTGCACACGAAGGCCACGGTGAACACCCGCCGCACCGGCAGCGGGTGGCCGATGTAGTAGCGGCTGAGCACGTCGAAGCTGCTGAACACGCCATAGCTGGCCAGGCTGATGCCCAACCCCAGGAGCAGAGTAGTGGCGCGGTACTCGCTGAGCAGGTGGAATACTTCCCCCCAGTCGGTGGCGCGGATCAGCAGGAACAGCAGCACCGGCAGCAGCGCCAGCAGGGCGATGGAGAAGCCGCGCCGGGCCAGCTTCCAGGCGCGCCTGTGTTTCTCCCGCGGCGCGGCGGCGTTCATGGGCGCACCCGCGGGGCGTCCGCCGCCGGTTCGCCTTCCAGGCCCCGCGGCGAGCGCAGGCGCTGGCGGTGCGCCGGCAACTGCCCGGCGATGGCCGGGAAATGCCGCAGGAAGTGGAAGCTGAGGAACACCAGGGGCGCGCGCCACCAGTAGCCGCGGCGCGCCACCTTGCGGGTGATGCGCCGGCAGTTGTCGCGGGCCAGGGCGTCCAGGTGCGCCTGCAGTTCGTCGGCGAAGCGCGCGTCGTCGATCATCAGGTTGCCTTCCAGGTTCAGCGACAGGCTCAGCGGGTCCAGGTTGCTCGACCCCACCGTGGCCCAGCGCCCGTCGGCCACCGCCACCTTGCCATGCAGCGGGCGGTCGCAGTACTCGTAGATCTCCACGCCGTCGCGCAGCAGGGTGTCGTAGAGCAGCTTGCTGCACAGGCGCACCAGCGGCATGTCCGGCAGGCCCTGGAGGATCAGGCGCACCTTCACCCCGCGCTGCGCGGCCTGGCGCAGTGCCCGCAGCAGGCGGTAGCCGGGGAAGAAGTAGGCGTTGGCGATGGTCAGCCGCCGCCGCGCGCCCTGGATCGCCGCCAGGTAGTGCTGCTCGATGGCCGTGCTGCGCGGGCCGTTGTCGCGCAACACCAGGCAGGCGCGGGCCTGGCCGGCCAGCGGCGGCAGGCTGGGCGGCACCCAAGCCGGCGCGCTGCCGTACTCGTGCAGCAGGGCCAGGCTGGCCTGGCGGATGTCCCGCGCTACCGGGCCCTGCACCTGCACCGCCTAGTCCTGTTTGGCCATGGCGCCGAAGTCGGCCAGGTGGTCGGCGCTGAAGTTGATGCCGCCGACGAAGGCGGTGCCGCCGTCCACCACCAGCAGCTTGCGGTGCAGGCGGCGGAACAGGTTGGTGCGCAGGCCCAGCAGGCGCGGGCGCGGGTCGAACAGGTGCAGGCGCACTCCGGCCTCCAGCAGGCTGCGCACGTAGTCCCGGCCCAGGTCGGCGGTGCCGTAGCCGTCGACGATCAGCTCGACGCGCACGCCGCGCCGGGCCGCCGCCAGCAGCGCCTTGCGCAGGGCCAGGCCGACCTTGTCCTCGTAGATGATGAAGGTTTCCAGCAGCACCTCGCGCCGGGCCCGGGCGATGGCCTCGAACACCCGCGGGTAGAAGGCCTCGCCATTGACCAGCAGTTCGATGCGGTTGCCCGCGTGCCAGCGCTCGTTCATGGGCTCACCTCGGCGAGCAGCGGCAGATGGTCGGACAGGTGCGGCCAGGGGCGGCTGCCCAGCACCTGGCTGCTGCGCACCCGCAGGTTGCGCAGGTAGATGCGGTCCAGGCGCAGCAGCGGCCAGCGCGCCGGGAAGCTGCGCGGCGCGCCGGCCTTGTCGGCGAAGGCCGGCGCCAGGCCGCAGCCGGCGAGCAGGGCGCCGGCCTGGCAGCGCCAGTCGTTGAAGTCGCCGGCGACGATCAGCGGCGCCTGGGCGGGCAAGCCTTCCAGCAGGCGGCAGAGCAGCGCCAGTTGCTGCCGCCGCTGCGCCTCGCGCAGCCCCAGGTGCACGCACACGGCATGCAGCGGGGCGCTGCCCGGCAGGTCGATGCAGGCGTGCAGCAGGCCGCGCTCCTCGTTGCCGGCGATGGAGATGTCGTGGTTGTCGTGGCTGAGGATCGGGTAGCGCGAGAGCAGGGCGTTGCCGTGGTGGCCCTCGGGGTACACCGCGTTGCGCCCGTAGGCGAAGGCCGGCCACATGCTGTCGGCAAGGAACTCGTAGTGCGGCTTGGCCGGCCAGCCGGGGTGGCGCCCGGCGTGCAACTGGTGCTCGCCGTGCACTTCCTGGAGGAACACCAGGTCGGCCGCGGTGCCGCGCACCGCCTCGCGCAGTTCGTGGAGGATGAAGCGGCGGTTGAAGGCGTTGAAGCCCTTGTGGGTGTTCACCGTCAGCACCCGCAGCGACGGGCCGCTGGCCAGCGCCGGGCCGGCGCCGGTGTTGGCCGGCTGGTTCATGTCCAGTCCTCCGCCGGTTCGCCCGGCACCTGCTGCTGCGGCAGGCGCACGTCGAGCAGCTGCATGAGGCGGAAGGCATCGAAGGGCGCGCGCACCTTGATGTCGTTGTCGAAATAGCAGTACAGCTCGCGGTGCCGGCGGTCGCCGCGCTTGTCCGCGTCGATCAGCTCGGCGTCGGCGGGCTGCAGGCCGTTGCGCCACAGGCGGATGCGCTCGCTCCAGCGGCGCAGCGCCGCCTCGCCATAGCCGCTGGCGTACAGCTGTTCGGCGCCGTGCAGGCGCAGGTAGGTGAAATCCGGGGCGGTGAGGTCCTCGGCGTAGGGCCACTTCGAGGGCGCGTCGGCCATCACCAGGGCCACGCCGTGCCGGCGCAGCTGGTCGGTGAACTCGGCGCTGCAGAAGCTCTTGTGGCGCACCTCCAGGGCATGGCGCAGGGCGAAGCGCCGGCCCGGCGAAGGCGCCTCGTGGCGCAGGCGCGCGTCCGCCGAACCGGCCAGTTCGGCCGCCGCATGGCTGTCGCGCGGCAGCAGGGCGAGGAAGGCCTCCAGCAGCTCGCCGTCGTAGGCCAGGCTGGGTGGCAGCTGCCAGAGGAAGGCGCCGAGCTTGTCGTCCAGCTCCAGCGGGCCGGAGGCGAAGAAGTTGGCCAGCCCCTGCTGCGGCTCGCGCAGGCGCCGCAGATGGGTGACGAAGCGCGGGCCCTTGACGCTGAAGCGAAAGCCCGCGGGCGTCTGTCCCTTCCACTGGCGGTAGCGGCCGGGCGTCTGCAGGCCGTAGAAGGAGCCGTTCAGCTCGATGCTGGCGAAGGCATGGGCGGCGTAGCGCAGCTCCTCGCGCTGGGGCAGGCCCCTGGGGTAGAACTCGCCGCGCCAGGGAACGTAGCGCCAGCCGGAAATACCGATGTACAGGCCGTCCGTACCCATGGCGTCACTCCGCGGCGGGCGGCGCCGGCGGGCGGACGTGTTCCTCGTCGCCCTCGGTGGCATGTTGGCGCTGCGGCTGCAGCTCCACCTTCACCCAGCCGGTCTGGCGCTGGTCGAAGGCCTCGAAGGCGGCGATGGCGTCGCTGATGGGCTTGACCTGGGTGAGCACCTTGGCCGGGTCGATGCGCCCGCTGAGCACCAGTTCGATCAGCTGCGGGATGTACTTGCGGTGGTGGCAGTTGCCCATCTTCAGTGTCAGGTTGCGGTTCATCGCGATGCCGATGGGGAAGGTCCGCGAGTCCGGCCCGTACACGCCGATGATGCCGAGGGTGCCGGCCTTGGCCAGGCCGGCCACCGCCCAGTCGAGTACCTGGGCCGGCGCGTTGCCCGGCGT
The DNA here is from genome assembly GCF_000812405.1 of Pseudomonas sp. PI1. NCBI lineage: Bacteria > Pseudomonadati > Pseudomonadota > Gammaproteobacteria > Pseudomonadales > Pseudomonadaceae > Pseudomonas > Pseudomonas sp. PI1. The sequence continues at coordinate 78,576 of NZ_JWMC01000071.1, read as the reverse complement.
CCAGGGCGTCTCGTGGCCTGCGCCGGGGGCCGGGGTGACTTCGCCGTGGCTGCGCTCGGCGTCCACCCCGACGGCGTCGATGGCGCGGTCCACGCCGATGCCGTCGGTGAGCCAGAGCAGCGCCTGCACCGGGTCTTCGCGTTCGAAGTCGATGACCTCCGCGCCCTGCTGGCGGGCCATGTGCAGGCGGTCGGGGTGGCGGTCGACGGCGAACACCCGCGCGGCGCCCTTGAGCAGCGCGCTGGCGATGGCGAACTGGCCCACCGGGCCGCAGCCGAACACTGCCACGGTGTCGCCGATGCCCACCTCGGCCAGCTCGGCGCCGAACCAGCCGGTGGGGAAGATGTCCGAGAGCAGGATCGCCTGGTCGTCGCCGATCTGCGAGGGCAGGCGGATCAGCCCGATGTTGGCGTAGGGGATGCGCGCCTTCTCGGCCTGCAGCCCGTGGAAGGCGCCGTTGGCCTCGGGGCCGCCGAAGAAGGCGGTGCCGGCGCGCTGGCCGCCGGGGTTGGCGAGGTCGCACTGGGCGTAGTAGCCGGCGCGGCAGTACACGCAGTTGCCGCAGGCGATGGTGGAGGGGATCACCACCCGGTCGCCCACCTGCAGGTTGCGCACCTCGTCGCCCAGCTCCTCGACTATGCCCACGCCCTCGTGGCCGAGGATGGTGCCGGGCTTCATGCCGCCCACGCTGCCGCGCACAAAGTGCAGGTCGGTGCCGCAGATCGCCGAGGCGGTGAGGCGCACGATGGCGTCGTTGGGCTGGTGCAGCGTCGGCTCCGGGACCTCGTCCAGGCGGATGTCGCCGACGTCGTGGAATACCACAGCTTTCATGTCGTTCTCCCCGCTATCCGGCCGGCCACGGCCCGGGCGGCGCCGTGGCCAGGGGCTGGTCAGTGGGCCTGGGCCACGCCGCGCAGCACGGTGTCGCTGGCCTTGGCATCGCGGCAGGCGGCGATGTTGCCGAGGGAGACCACGCCCACCAGGCGCTTCTCGCGGCTGAGCACCGGCAGCCGGCGCATCTGGATCTGCGCCATGTTGCTGGCCACGTGCTGCACGTCCTCGTCCTCGAAGCAGTAGTGGATGTCGCCGCTCATCACCCGCGACACCGGGGTATCCACGCCCAGGCCGGCGGCCACCGCGCGGATGACGATGTCGCGGTCGGTGACCATGCCCACCAGGCGGTCGCCGTCGTTGACCAGCAGCGCGCCGCTGTCGATCCGCGCCATGGCCGCGGCCGCCTGGTGCAGCGGGGTGTCGGGGGCGGTGGTCTGGACGTTGCGCGTCATGATTTCGCTGATTTTCATGCTGTCCTCCGTAGCGGTTGCGGTTGGGGCGCCTTCGCGGACGCCTATAGCTTCCGACTGGGCGGTTGGGGCACCGTTCAGGTGGATTTCATGGATTGTTTCGGGGTTGTTCGGCGTGGGCGGATAACGCAGCGTCAGCCGGAGAGTCCAATCGCGGACGTGTCTTGCGAAAGTGCTTTTCGTAGGATGGGTTGAGCTTGCGAAACCCATGCGGTCATGGTGATGGGTATCGCTTCGCTCAACCCATCCTACGGGTGGTGTGTTTGCCGGGGAGGTAGGTGCCGGGGTCAAGAGCACCCTCACCCCAGCCCTCTCCCGGAGGGAGAGGGGGCCGTTCGGCGTGGCTGGATAACGCAGCGTCAGCCGGTGATCGTAGGGCGCATAACCGTTCGCGGTTATCCGCCGCCTGGCCTTGGCCACAGGGCGCGCCGGATCCGAACCCGAAGCGTCCGTTTCCGCGCGCTCGGGCTGGACCAGGAGGCCAATCGCAGGCGGCGTTCGCTCTACGAAGCCGTGGTGATGGGTATCGCTTCGCTCAACCCATCCTACGGGTGTGTTTGCCGGGGAGGTAGGTGCCGGGGTCAAGAGCACCCTCACCCCAGCCCTCTCCCGGAGGGAGAGGGGGCCGTTCGGCGTGGCTGGATAACGCAGCGTCAGCCGGTGATCGTAGGGCGCATAACCGTTCGCGGTTATCCGCCGCCTGGCCTTGGTCACAGGGCGCTCCGGATCCGAACCCGAAGCTTCCGTTTCCGCGCGCTCCGGGCTGGACCAGGAGGCCAATCGCAGACGGCGTTCGCTCTACGAAGCCGTGGTGATGGGTATCGCTTCGCTCAACCCATCCTACGGGTGTGTTTGCCGGGGAGGTAGGTGCCGGGGTCAAGAGCACCCTCACCCCAGCCCTCTCCCGGAGGGAGAGGGGGCCGTTCGGCGTGGGCGGATAACGCAGCGTCAGCCGGTGATCGTAGGGCGCATAACCGTTCGCGGTTATCCGCCACCTGGCCTTGGCCACAGGGCGCGCCGGATCCGAACCCGAAGCTTCCGTTTCCGCGTGCTCCGGGCTGGACCAGGAGGCCAGTCGCAGGCGGCGTTCGCTCTACGAAGCCGCGGTGATGGGTATCGCTTCGCTCAACCCATCCTACGGGTGTGTTTGCCGGAGGTAGGTGCCGGGGTCAAGAGCACCCTCACCCCAGCCCTCTCCCGGAGGGAGAGGGGGCCGTTCGGCGTGGCTGGATAACGCAGCGTCAGCCGGTGATCGTAGGGCGCATAACCGTTCGCGGTTATCCGCCGCCTGGCCTTGGCCATAGGGCGCGCCGGATCCGAACCCGAAGCTTCCGTTTCCGCGCGCTCCGGGCTGGACCAGGAGGCCAATCGCAGGCGGCGTTCGCTCTACGAAGAGCGGAAGGGCGGTTCCGCGCAGCCGCCACGGCTCCTTCAGCCATCCCCATCCTTGCGCAACACGAACAACGCCAACGACCTCGCGCCCATCTCGAACGCCGCATCGAACCCGTGCACCAGCCCGTCGTCCAGCGCCGGCGGATCGGCCATGGTGTCCAGCAGACACTGCCAGTCGCGCCCCTGGGCCACGCCGGGCAGTTGGAACTGCAGCGCCTCATGGTGGGCATTGAGCAACAGCAGCAGGGTGGCATCGGCCCCGCTGCGGCGGATGCCGGTGGGCTGCGCGCGGCCGTCGAGGAGCATGCCCAGGCAGCGGGCCTGGGGCGTTTCCCAGTCCTCCTGGGTCATCTCGCGGCCGTCGGGGGCCAGCCAGGTCACGTCCTTCACCCCCAGCTCGGCGTTGTACTCGCCGACCAGGAAGCGCCCGCGGCGCAGGATCGGGTAGCGCCGCCGCAGGCGGATCAGGTAGCGGGTGAAGGCCAGCAGCTGGCGGCCCTCGTCGTCGAGGTTCCAGTCGATCCAGCCCAGTTCGTTGTCCTGGCAGTAGACGTTGTTGTTGCCCTGCTGGGTGCGGCTGAACTCATCGCCCGCCAGCAGCATGGGGGTGCCCTGGGACAGCAGCAGGGTGGCCATCAGGTTGCACATCTGCCGCAGGCGCAGCTGGCGGATCGCCGGATCGCCCGTGGGGCCTTCCTCGCCGTGGTTCCAGGAGCGGTTGTCGTCGTGGCCGTCGCGGTTGTCCTCGCCGTTGGCCTCGTTGTGCTTGTGGTCGTAGGACACCACGTCGCGCAGGGTGAAGCCGTCGTGGGCGGTGATGAAGTTGACCGAGGCGTAGGGCCGCCGGCCGCGGTGGTTGTACAGGTCGCCGGAGGCGGTGAGGCGCCGCGCCAGGTCCGGCAGCTGGCCCTCGTCGCCGCGCCAGTAGCTGCGCACGGTGTCGCGGAAGCGGTCGTTCCATTCCACCCAGCCGGGCGGGAAGCGGCCCACCTGGTAGCCGCCGGGGCCGCAGTCCCAGGGTTCGGCGATCAGCTTGCGGTGGCTGAGCACCGGGTCCTGGCGGCAGGCCACCAGGAAGCTGTGGCGCTCGTCGAAGCCTTCGGCGTAGCGGCCGAGGATGGACGCCAGGTCGAAGCGGAAGCCGTCCACGCGCATTTCCGTGGCCCAGTAGCGCAGCGAGTCGGTGACCATCTGCAGCACGCAGGGGTGGCTGAGGTCGAGGGTGTTGCCGGTGCCGGAGTCGTTGACGTAGTAGCGCCGGTCGTCGGCCTGCAGGCGGTAGTAGGAGACGTTGTCGATGCCGCGCATGCTCAGCGTCGGACCCAGTTCGTTGCCCTCGGCGGTGTGGTTGTAGACCACGTCGAGGATCAGCTCGATGCCGGCGTCGTGCAGGTGCGCGACCATCTCCTTGAACTCGTTGACATGGCCGCTGGCCAGGTAGCGGGCGTGGGGCGCGAAGAAGGCGATGCTGTTGTAGCCCCAGTAGTTGCTCATGCCCTTTTCCAGCAGGTGCTTGTCGTCGAGGAAGCCATGCACCGGCAGCAGCTCCAGGCTGCTGATGCCCAGGTGGCGCAGGTGCCCTAGCAGCTCGGCGTTCATCAGCCCGGCGCAGGTGCCGCGCAGGCGCTCGGGTACCGCCGGGTGGCGCATGCTGATGCCGCGCAGGTGCGCCTCGTAGATCAGCGTCTCGTCCCAGGGGATGCGGGTGAATTGCTGCTCGCCCCAGGTGAAGGCCGGGTCTATGACCTTGCACCTGGGCACGAAGGGCGCGCTGTCGCGGGTGTCGAAGCTCAGGTCCGCGTCGGCCGAGCCGATGGTGTAGCCGAACAGCGCCTCGGACCAGCGCAGCTGGCCCACCAGTTGGCGGGCGTAGGGGTCGATCAGCAGCTTGTTGGGGTTGAAGCGGTGCCCGGCGTCCGGTTCGAAGGGGCCGTGCACGCGGTAGCCGTAGATCTGCCCGGGGTGGGCGTCGGGCAGGTAGCCGTGCCAGATCTCGTCGCTGTACTCGGGCAGCTCGATGCGTTCCAGTTCGCGCTTGCCGCTGGCGTCGAACAGGCACAGTTCGACGCGGGTGGCATGGGCCGAGAACAGGGCGAAGTTGACGCCCAGGCCGTCCCAGGTGGCGCCCAGGGGGAAGGGGCGGCCCTCGGTGACTCGCGAGTGCGAGCGTTTGCTCATGGGGGTTTCCTCTGCTGGCCGGTGGTTCGGGGCGGATGCATGGATCAGCCCTCGTCAGGGCGCTCGGGATCGGCGGCGGGCAGCTTGCCCTTGCGCCGTGGCGGTTTCTGCAGCAGCGCCGGTTTCTCCGGCGGCTCGCCAGGAGGCTCGCGCTGGGCGAGCTGTGCCTGCTCGGCCTCGGCCAGGCTGCGGGCCATGCGCCAGTGGCGCTCGGCCTGGCCTTCGGGGCGGCCCTCGGATTCCCATATCTGGTGGGCCAGTTCGCGGACGCGCGCTTCGTCGATCTTCATGGGCTTGCCTCCTGGTGCTCGTCGACGCTGATCAGCAGGTTGACCGGCAGTTCGCCCAGCAATTCGGCCACCGCCAGTTCGCCGTGGTCGTCCCGGTGCCCGGCGGCCAGGCCCTGCCATTGGCGGTCGGCCAGTTCGGCGGGCAGGCGCACGCGGGTGTCGCCCCAGCGTTCGGGCGGCACCTGCGGCCTGTCTTCCAGCAGGCCCGCGCACAGCCGCGGCACCAGCACCAGCAGGTGCCGGCCGGCCTGGCTGCGCAGGAAGCCGAAAAGGCAATCGGTGTGCTCGCCGTGCAGTTCGAGCGGCTGGTAGCTGCCCTGGCTGAACAGCTGCGGCCAGCGCCGGCGCAGTTGCAGGGCCTGGCGCAGCAGGGCCTGCTTGATGCGTCCGTCGCGCCAGTGCTGCAGCAGCTGCGGCCAGTCCGGCTGCGCCTGCAGGGCGGGCTGGCGCCGGGCGTAGTCCGGCGTGCGGCGGTTGTCCGGGTCCACCAGGCTGAAGTCCCAAAACTCGCAGCCCTGGTACAGGTCCGGCACGCCCGGGGTGGTACAGCGCAGCAGGCACTGCGCCAGGCCGTTGAGGGCGCCGGCGGGCATCAGCGCCCGGGCCGCCGCGGCAATGGCCTGGCGCAGCGCCAGGCCGGCGGGTTGCAGGAGCAGGGCGTCGAGGAAGTCCGCGCAGGCGCTTTCATAGGCCTGCACCGGCGCGCTCCAGTCGGTTTCCAGCTTGGCTTCGCGCAGGGCCTTGAGTTGCCATTGGGCGATGCGCGCGTGGTAGGCGCGCAGCCCCTCGGCGTCGTCTTCCGTCAGGTCGTGAGGCCAGTTGGCCAGCAGGCATTGGTAGAGGATCAGTTCGTCGCCGCCGCTGGGCGCGTGGGGCGTTTCGGGGTGGCGCAGGGTCGCGGCCAGGGGCCGCCACTGCGCTACCTGCTCGGCGAACCAGGGCGCGCGCTCGCTCAGCGCGGCCAGGCGGGCGCGGCAGTCCTCGCCGCGCTTGTGGTCGTGGGTGGCGGTGGCCAGCAGGGCGCGGGGGAATTCGGCCAGGCGCGCCTGGCAGGCGGCGTGGAAGTCCGCCGGCGGGGCCGCCAGGCGCTGCGGGTCGAAGCCCACGTCGTTGCGCCCCAGGGCCGCGGCGTGGCGGTAGCAGGCGGTGTCTTCCAGGGCCTTGGCGGCGATGGGCGGGGTCAGCTGCTGGAAGCGCGCCAGCACCTGCCGGCGCTTCTGCCGCAGCGGCCCGGGCGGCACCGCGCGCAGCGGCTCGCCGCCCAGCACCCGGTCGAGCCAGGCCAGGGTGCGGCGGTCGTGCTCGTCCAGCCGTTCGGCCGCCAGCGCGCGGGCCTGTTCGAAGTAGCGCCGGTCCTGCGCGGAGCGGCCGCAGGCGCCGGCGTAGCTGCGGTACACCGGAAAGGCCCGCAGCAGCTGGAACAGTGCGCGGCGGATGGAGCCCAGCGGCAGGTCGCGGCTGGCCAGGTCGGTGCGCGCCAGCTGCCAGAGCTGCTGGGCCATGCCTTCGAGGTCGCCGGCGAAGGCGCCGCGCAGCACCCATTCGCGGGCCGCCAGGCGCTCTTCGTCGAAGCCCTGGCGGCGGCCGCTGGTCTGCTCCCAGAGCGCGCGCAAGGGGATTTCGCCGCGCGGGTCGTGCTGCAGCAGCGACACCTGGTTCATGAAGTCGTAGCCGCTGGTGCCGTCCGCCTGCCAGTCCGCCGGCAGGTGTTCGCCGGGGGCGAGGATCTTTTCCACGTACAGCGGCGCGGCGCCGTCGCAAAAGGCGCGGCGCAGGCGCCGGCAGTAGCCGCGCGGGTCGGCCAGGCCGTCGACGTGGTCGATGCGCAGGCCGTCCACCAGGCCTTCCTGCATCAGTTGCAGGAGGTAGGCGTGGCAGGCGCCGAACACGTCCGGCAGCTCCACGCGCAGGCCGACCAGTTCGTTGATGTCGAAGAAGCGCCGCCAGTTGATGTCGTCGGCCGCCACCCGCCAGTTGGCCAGGCGGTAGTGCTGGTGTTCCAGCAGGCGGTGCAGGGGGCGCCAGTCCTGGCCTTCGGTCACCCGGTAGAAGCCCAGCAGGCGTTCGCGCAGGGCCGCATCGCCCAGCAGCGCGGCCAGGCGCCGGCACAGCGCGGTGGCCAGGACGCGGGCCTGGGGGTGGCCGCGCAGCTCGGCGAAGCGCGGCGCCAGTTCGTACAGCGGGCCCTGTTCGGCGTGCACCAGGATCATGCCGTAGCTGGCCGGGCACACCGGGAAGCAGTGCTCGCCATAGTGCAGCTGGAAGCAGCCGGCGTGCTCGGCGAAGCCCAGGCGGATGCGCCCGGCCTGCAACTCGTCGAGGTAGTCGCCGCCCAGGCAGGGCAGCAGCACCTGGCGGTCCAGCAGCGGGTCGTCGCTGCGCCAGTGGATGTCGAAGAAGTGCGCGTAGGGGCTGGCCAGGCCCCACTTGAGCACGTCCTGCCACCAGGGGTTGGCCTGGCCGATGCGCATGTGGTTGGCCACGCTGTCGACGATCAGCCCCATGCCGCGCAGGCGCAGGCCGCCGACCAGCCGGCGCAGGGCCGCCTCGCCGCCCAGTTCGGGGTTGATGCGGGTGGGGTCGACCACGTCGTAGCCGTGGCCGGAGCCGGGCTGGGCGGTGAGCAGCGGCGAGGCATAGAGGTGGCTGATGCCCAGCTCGGCGAAGTAGTCCAGCCAGGGCAGGGCGTCGTCCAGGGTGAAGTCGCGGTTGAACTGCAGGCGCAGGGTGGCGCGGATGGCGTTCATCGCTCGCCCTCCCGGCGCGCCTGGTCCAGCCGCTGCAGGCGTGCGTCCACCGCGGGGATGTCGAGCATCTGCCCGGCCTGCGCCGGGTAGCGCCGGCGCCAGTTCGGGTGCTCGTCGCCGGGGCCGGGCAGGTTGGGCTGCTCGACGCTGCCCAGGGCGTCCTCAAGGGGCAGCAGCACCAGCGGCGCCGGGGTGCGGCCGACGAACTCGATGGCGCCATCCAGCGCTTCGTGACCGATGCCGTCCTCGTCCAGCGCCCGGGCCAGGCCCTGGACCTCGCGCTGGCGTTCCTCGCGGTCCTGCCTGGCCTGCTCCCCGCTGCGCTGGCCCAGGCGTTCGCGCCAGTCGATGTCGTGGCCCTGGCGCCAGCCTTCGAGGCTCGGCAGATCGTGGGTGCTGGTGGTGGCCAGGGCCTCGGCGGACCACTGCCGTGGGGCGTGGAAGTGGCCGCCGGCCTGTTCGAAGAGCAGCACCCGCATGCCCAGGATGCCGTGTTCGGCAAGGCGCTCGCGCAGGCCCTCGGGAATGGTGCCGAGGTCTTCGCCGACGATCAGCGCGCGCGCCTGCCAGGCTTCCAGGCAGATGAGCCGGAGCAGGTCGTCCAGCGGGTATTCCAGGTAGGCGCCGGCCTGCGGCGGCGCGCCCTCGGGGATCACCCAGAGGCGGCGCAGCCCCAGCACGTGGTCGATGCGCAGGCCGCCGGGGTAGCGCAGGTTGGCCCGCAGCATCTCGATGAAGGCGCGGTAGCCGTGCAGGCGCAGGCCGTGGGGCGAGAAGGCGCAGATGCCCCAGTTCTGCCCGGCGCGGTTGAGCACGTCGGGCGGGGCGCCGACGCTGACCCCGGCCAGCAGTTCGTCCTGGCGCATCCAGGCCTGGCTGCCGCGCGGGTCGGCGCCCACCGCAAGGTCGGCGATCAGGCCGATGCCCATGCCGGCGTCGCGCGCGGCCCGCTGGGTGTGTTGCAGGCTGCGCGCCAGCAGCCACTGGCAGAACTGCTGGAAGTCGATTTCCTCCGGCTGTTCGAGGAGGAACCGGCGCACGCCCTCGGCCTCCGGGCGGCCATAGGCCGCCGGCCAGTGGCGCCAGTCCAGGCCATCGCCGGCTTCGACGCGCCGGCGTTGCAGGGCCTGGAAACAGCAGTGCTGCAGCAGGGCCTCGCCGCCGTCGCGGCGGAAGCGCTGGAAGTCGCGGCGCAGGCCGGCGTCGGCCCGGGCGAAGCTGGCGTGCAGCTGGCGCAGCAGGCGTTCGCGGGCCCGGGCGCTGCCTGGCCAGTCCACCAGGGGCAGGCTTTCCAGTTCGTGCAGTTCCCCGGCGAGCCCGGCCTCGGCGATGGCCCGGTCCACCGCGGCCTGGCCGAACACCTGGCGCGGCGCGGCGTGCAGTTCGTTGAAGAACAGCCGGCTGGACGGCGAGTAGGGGCTGTAGGCCTGGCGGGCGGCGGCGAACATGGCGTGCAGCGGGCTGATGGCCAGGGCGTCGGCGCCCTTGGCGGCGGCGCTGCGGGCCAGGGCCTCCAGCGCGGTGAGGTCGCCCAGGCCGCCGTCGCCGGGCTCGCGCAGGGCGTACAGCTGCGCCGCCAGGCCCCAGGCGCGCCGGCGCCCGCCGCACAGTTCCGGCACCTGGGGGCAGCGCGGCGGGGCGACGGCCAGAGTCAGTTCGCGCTCGGCCAGTTGCAGGCGGTAGTAGCCGCATTGCGCCAGCGGGGGCAGGGCGGTGGCTTCGTCCAGGCGTCCTTCGATGTCTTCGCCGCGCTCGGGGATCAGCCGGAAGGCCTCGTTGGGCCTGGCCAGGCGGTCCAACCGTAGCGGCCGGCCCTGGTCGAGGGTCAGCAGCGACGGCGGCGCGGCGCGCTCCTGGCGCACCAGGGCGAGGCTCTGGCGCAGCTGTTCGGGGCTCTGCGCCGGCAGCCCCAGGGCCTCCAGCACCTGGCGCAACACGTCGGGGCCGGCCTGCTGCGGGCGGTTGTCGGCGTCCACCCAGTCGGGCTTCAGGCCCACTTCGCCGGCCAGGTCGCGCAGCAGCGCATCGCTCATGGGCTTTCCTCCAGGCTCAGGGCCAGGCTGCCGGGGGCGAGCCGGCCGGCGCGGTAGTCGGCGACTTCCTGGCCTTCGCAGAAGAGGATCTGCGCCTGCGCCGCCGGCGCTTCGACGAAGACTTGCTCGCTGCCCAGGTTGAGTTCGATGCGCCACAGGCTGCCATCGCCCAGGCGCCAGCGCGCGCTGACCGCCGCCTCGCCCAGGGGCACCGCGCCCAGCGCGCGGGTGCCGCCCAGGCGCGGGATGAGCCAGGCGTGGCGCAGCTCCAGCAGGCGCCGGTAGTGGGCGCGCCAGTTGCCGTCGGCGTGCTCCGGGCGCGGCCGCGAGGCGACGAAGGTCTCGTAGTCGTTGGGCTCGGGGATGGCGCCGGAGAAGCGGCCGAAGGCGGCGAACTCCTGGCGCCGCCCGTCGCTGACCGCCTTGGCCAGCTCGCCCTGGTAGTCGGTGAAGTACAGGAAGGGGTTGCGCTCGCCCCATTCCTCGCCCATGAACAGCATCGGCACCATGGGCGCCAGCAGCACCAGGGCCACCGCCACGCGCAGGCGCTCGGGGCGGCTCAGGGCGACCAGGCGCTCGCCCAGGGCGCGGTTGCCGACCTGGTCGTGGTTCTGCAGGAAGGCCACGAAGGCCAGCGGCGGGAGGTCCGCGCTGGGCTCGCCGCGCGCCCGCCCGCGATGGTCGCGCTGGCCCTGGAAGACGAAGCCTTCGCCCAGGCAGGCGCACAGCTTGGCGGTGGTGGCCTCGGCGTAGTCGGCGTAGTAGCCCTCGCGCTCGCCGGTCAGCAGGTGGTGCAGCACGTGGTGCAGGTCGTCGTTCCACTGGGCGTCGAAGCCCTTGCGCAGCAGGCTCGCCTGGTTGTCCTCGTTCTCCAGTACCAGGTGCAGGTGGCGGCCCTGGGCGGCGGCGCGGGCGCGCCCGGCCAGCTCGACCAGGAAATCCTTGTCGGCGATGGCGTGCACGGCGTCCAGGCGCAGGCCGTCGACGCGGTAGTCGTGCACCCACATCTCGGCGTTGCCGATGAAGAACTCGCGCACCGCCGGGCGGGCGAAGTCGATGGCGTGGCCCCAGGGCGTGGGCTGCTCGCCGAAGAAGCCCGAGGCGTACTCGCCCAGGTAGTTGCCCTGGGGGCCGAAGTGGTTGTAGACCACATCGACGAAGACCATCAGGCCCAGCAGGTGGGCCTGGTCGATCAGCCGCTTGAGGTTTTCCGGCGTGCCGTAGGCCGCGGCCGGGGCGTAGGGCAGCACGCCGTCGTAGCCCCAGTTGCGGCGCCCGGGGAAGGCGCCCAGCGGCATCAGCTCGATGGCGGTGACGCCCAGCTCGACCAGGCCCGGGAGGAAGTCGAGCAGGGCGGTGAAGCCGTCGAACAGGCCCACGTGCAGTTCGTAGAGCACCGTTTCGTGCCAGGGCCGGCCGCGCCACTCGCGGCTCTGCCAGGCGTAGGCGGTGTGGTCCAGCACCAGGCTGTCGGATTCCACGCCGCCGGCCTGGACCCGCGAGGCCGGGTCGGCCAGCGACAGGCGCTCGTCGATGCAGAAGCGGTAGGCGCTGCCGGCCGCGCAGGGGATTTCCAGGCTGTACCAGCCGTCGTTCAGGGCCTGCATGGGCAAGCGGCTGCCGTCGCCCAGCTGCAGGTCCACCCGGCGCGCGTCCGGCGCCCAGAGGGCGAAGCGCGTCAGCCCGTCGGGCTGCGGCAGGGCACCGGCGCGGGGCAGTTGGCGGCTCATCGGCGCACGCTCGCGGGCAGCTCCGCGAGCAGGTCGCGGTACAGCCGGGTGTAGGGACGGGCCGCCTCGCTCCAGTAGGGCGGGGCCTCCATGGCCTTGCAGCGCATGGCGTTGAGCAGCTCGGGGTAGCGGTAGATGTTCAGCGCGCGCTGCACCGCCTCGAAGTAGCTGTCCGCGTCGCCCTCGCGGAACAGCAGGCCGGTGACGCCGTCGACGATGGTGTCGGCCAGGCCGCCGGTGCAGCGGGCGATGGGCAGCGAGCCGAAGCGCTGGGCATACATCTGGCTCAGCCCGCAGGGTTCGTAGCGCGAGGGCATCAGCAGGAAGTCGCTGGCGGCGTAGATGCGCCGCGCCTGGGTTTCGTCGAAGCCGATGCGCACGCCCACGCGGCCGGGGTAGCGCTCGGCCAATTGGGCCATGGCCTGTTCCAGCGGCGGCTCGCCGCGGCCGATAGCCACCAGGCGGCCGCCGGCCTCGATCATGCGGTCGGCGATGGCCAGGGTCAGGTCGATGCCTTTCTGCTGCACCAGGCGCGAGACCACGGCGAACAGCGGGCCGCGCCCGGGCAGCAGGCCAAAGCTGCGCTCGACGTACTCGGCATTGCGCCGCTTGCCCTGCAGGTGGCGGGCGTCGAAGCGCGCGACGAGGTGCGGGTCGCTGCGCGCGTCCCAGCTGGCGTCGATGCCGTGGGTGATGCCGCTGAGGCGGCCCTCGCGGTGGCGCTGGGCGAGCACGCCCTGCAGGCCGCAGCCGAAGGTTTCGCCGGTGATCTCGCGGGCGTAGGTCTCGCTGACGGTGGTGATGTGGCTGGCATGGTTGAGGCCGGCCTTGAGGAACGACAGCCGGCCGTAGAATTCCATGCTCTCCGGCAGCCCGGCGTGCTCGGGCAGGCCCAGTTCGGCGCAGCAGCCCAGCGGGCAGGCGCCCTGGTAGCCGAGGTTGTGGATGGTCAGCAGGCTGGGCGTGGCCTGGCCGCGCCAGGCCATGTAGGCCGGGGCCAGGGCGCTGGGCCAGTCGTTGACGTGGAGCAGCTCGGGGCACCAGCCGGGGGTGGCCAGCCCTGCGGCCAGGTCGGCGGCGGCCAGGCTTAGGCGGGCGAAGCGGATGTGGTTGTCCGGCCATTCGTTGCCGGCGTCGTCGCCGTAGGGGGTGCCCTCGCGGTCGTAGAGTTCGGGGCAGATCACCACGTAGACGCGCAGGCCGTCGTCCAGCTGCAGCTCGCCGATGTCGCAGGGCGGCAGCGCGGCCAGCCCCGGCAGGTGGCCGACCACCTTGCAGGCCACCGCGCCCTTGAGCACCTGGCGGTAGCCGGGCACCAGCACGCGGATGTCGTGCTCGGCCAGCAGCGCCCGCGGCAGGGCCGCGGAAACGTCGCCCAGGCCGCCGGCCTTGACGAAGTCGGTGAGCTCCGATGTGACGAAGAGGATCCGCCTGCGGCGCCTGGGCGCGACTTCCGCCGTGAGGGAAAACGGTGGCAGCTCGGGTGGGCAGGGGTCTTCCAGGCGCGCATCGGCCAGCAGGTTTTGCATCTTCCGCTTCCTCTTTGCAGTGGGCCGGGCAGTCCTGCCGGCCGCATGGGGTGGTCGCCTTCGCGGGCGGCCTCTTCCGGGGGACCGGAACGCACGGCGCGAAGTTTCGATTTTCTGCCGGGGCAGGCCGGCGGGGCATGGGGATCGCCATTCTTTCGGTCTATCTATTGCGCAAGAGCGGAAAGCAGGCTCCGTACCAGGCGGTGCGCTTGTGGTAGGCCGTTGATTCGAAAGGGTAAAGCGAGGGTTTGATGGCGTTGTGATGCGGGCGTGTTGCACGACCCAGGTGGAGGTGCCGCGCATTTTGCAGGGGTGGTGGGGAGGGGCATTCTGAGTGGGTTGTGGTCCGTGGGAGCCGGTTGCTTCGACCTGGGTGTTCTGCGCCGCACCGAGTCTGCCCGACCGTCTTGTTTCGCCCCCTCGGGCGAGTCCCTTTTGTCAAACGCCACAAAAGGAACCAAAAAGGCTTGCCCCGCATACGGGCCCGATGGAGCCGGGCTACCCTCGCGAATTCCCCCGCCACGGAGGCCCGCCCCGAGGGTACGTCCCTGTAGCCCATCGGGGCTCTCGCGACATCCATGTCGCATGACCTCCTGAGCGCGGGTTTCGCTCGGCCTTCTGAAGGGGCGTTTCGGAGTGCGCGGATGTTTCTCTGGAAGTCCGAATCGCGGACAAGATCCGCGGTTCCAGGAAGCACGGGCGTAGGAGCGGACCTTGTCCGCGATTGGATTCACCGGCCACGCCGGACACCCCGGTGGCACGAATGGCCCCCTCTCCCGCTTGCGGGAGAGGGCTGGGGTGAGGGTGCTCTTGATCCCCGGCACCTATCTCCGCGGCAAACACACCCGTAGGATGGGTTGAGCGAAGCGATACCCATCACCACGGCAGCATGGGTTTCGCAAGCTCAACCCATCCTACGAAAAGCGCCTCGGCGCGGCCTGCAAGACATCTGGCGTATCTGCGCTTCGCGGTCCTGGTCCATCGTCCTGTCCTCGCTTCATCGGGCGTGTAGAACCACTGACTGCGGGCACAGTCGAGTGTTCATGTGCCACGCACGAAGGGAGCGGCCGCATGATCCACGCCGAGAACCGCCGTATCGTCATCGCCACCTCGCCGCAGGCCGAACCGGCGCCCGAGGATGCCTGCAGCAACCGCGAACTGGCTCGCTGGCTGGCGGAAATCCAGGGGCTGGAGTTCTTCGACGGCCCGCCCGCGGAACGCGACCCGCGGCGGCGCTACTACTGGGTGCCCAGCGAGACCCTGGTGGGCCGCGAGCAGGCCCGCCAGCTGGGCGTGCAGGGGCCGCTGGATTTGTTCGGCGGCTACGTCGAGCAGGCCCACCAGGCCGGCAAGGCCATCGTCCACCCGCTGATCGAGCAGGCCGCGCTGACGCCCAAGGGCTGGGCGGCCGGTTTCGCCGAGCGGGTGGCGCCGGTGGTGCTGGACGGCCACAGCGCGTTCTGCCGCCAGGACGCCTGGCGCTGCGCCAGCGCGCGCCTGCCGCGGGGGCCGCAGCGGCTCAAGCCGGCCGGCGCGCGCGGCGGCCTGGGGCAGCGGGTGGTGGCCGATGCGGACGAGCTGGAAGCGGCGCTGGCGGCCTACGACGAGGCGGACTACCTGGCCGGCCTGGCCATCGAGGACGACCTCGGCGAGGTGCGCACCCACAGCGTCGGCCAGGCCCAGGTCAGCGGCGTACTGCTGTCCTACCACGGCTTCCAGCAGCAGAACCGCAACACCCGCGGCGAGCTGGTCTACGGCGGCTCCAACCTGCTGGTGGTGCGCGGCGGCTTCGACGCCCTGCTGGAGCTGGACCTGGCCGCCGAGGTGCGCCTGGCCATCCAGCAGGGCCGGGCCTTCGACCGGGCCGCCAGCCAGTGCCTGCCGCATTTCTTCGCCTCGCGGCGCAACTACGACGTCGCCCAGGGCATCGATGCCGCCGGCCGCGCACGCAGCGGCGTGCTGGAGCAGTCCTGGCGCGTCGGCGGCGCCAGCGGCGCGGAGCTGGCCGCGTTGCAGGCCTTCGTAGCCGATCCGGCGTTGCAGGCGGTGCGTGCTTCGTCCTTCGAGATATTCGAGGACAAGGCGCTGCCGGCCAATGCCCGGGTGATCTACCGCGGCCCCGACCGGCGTGGCGACTTCCTGTTGAAATACGCCATGGTGGAGGACCTATGACGCCTTATGACGAGCGCGTCGACATCGATGTCGACTCCCTGCGCCTGCAGGGCAACTTCCTCAGCCCGCGCACCCACGTGCCCGGCGTGCTCTTCGTGCACGGCTGGGGCGGCAGCCAGCAGCGCGACCTCAAGCGCGCCCGGGGCATCGCCGGCCTGGGCTGCGTGTGCCTGACCTTCGACCTGCGCGGGCACGGCGCCGAGGAGCGCCAGCGCGAGTGGATCACCCGCGAGCACAACCTGCGCGACCTGCTGGCCGCCTACGACCGCCTGGCCGCGCACCCGCAGATCGACCCCGAGGCCATTGCCGTGGTCGGCACCAGCTATGGCGGCTACCTCGCCTGCATCCTCACCGAGCTGCGCCGCATCCGTTGGCTAGCCCTGCGGGTGCCGGCGCTGTACCGCGACGAGGACTGGGACCGGCCCAAGCGCGAGCTACCCCGCGACGACCTGATGGCGTACCGCTCCAGCCGCGTGCCGGCGGCGAGCAACCGCGCCCTGCGCGCCTGCGCCGCCTTCACCGGCGACGTGCTGCTGGTGCAGTCGGAGCACGACGATTTCATCCCCCGCGCCACCATCCTCAGCTACCGGGCCGCCTTCCAGCAGACCCACTCGCTGACCCACCGGATCATCGACCAGGCCGATCACGCCCTGAGCACCGAGCTGGCCCAGGACGCCTATACCGACATCCTGGTGCGCTGGATCACCGAGATGGTGGTGGGCGAGCGCGCCAACCGCCTGGTGCTGGGCTGACGCACGCCGGGGTGCTCCTTTGGGCGGCCAGGGAGGTGCGCCCGGCGAAGCTGTGCTTTGCTGAAGCGATTCGGTGGAGGAACGCCATGTCAGGAACGATCGCCAGCAATGCGCAACTGGTGGAGGACGCCCGCTATCGGTTGCTGATGGAGGCAGTGACGGACTACGCCATCTACATGCTCGACCCCAACGGCCTGGTCGGCAGCTGGAGTTCCGGGGCGCAGCGGCTCAAGGGCTACGAGGCGCGCGAGATCATCGGCCGGCATTTCTCCTGTTTCTACCTGCCCGCCGACCGCGAGGCGGGGCTGCCCGAGCGGGCGCTGGCCACCGCGGCGCGCGAGGGCCGCTATGAAAGCGAGGGCTGGCGGCTGCACCGCGACGGCTCGACCTTCTGGGCCCACGTGGTGATGGATGCGGTGCGCGACGACAGCGGCGAGCTGCTGGGCTACGTGAAGATCACCCGCGACCGCACCGCCCAGCACGAGACCGAGCAGGCGCTGCGGCGCAGCGAGGAGCAGTTCCGCCTGCTGGTCAACGGCGTGTCCGACTACGCGCTGTACATGCTCGAACCCGACGGCCGCGTGGCCAGCTGGAACTCCGGGGCGCAGCGGATCAAGGGCTACCGCCCGGAGGAGATCATCGGCCGGCACTTCTCCTGCTTCTACACCGTCGAGGATTGCAACGATGGCGTGCCCGAACGCAGCCTGAACATCGCCCTGGCCGAGGGGCGCTACGAGGAGGAGAGGCTGCAGGTGCGCAAGGACGGCAGCCGCTTCTGGGCCAACCTGGTGATCGACCCGGTCCACGACGAGGCCGGCACCCTGCTGGGCTTTGCCAAGATCACCCGCGACATCACCGACAAGCGCTACGCCCAGGAGGAACTGGAGCGGGCCCGCAACGAGCTGGTCCAGTCGCAGAAGATGGAGTCCCTGGGCCAGCTCACCGGCGGCGTCGCCCACGACTTCAACAACCTGCTCACGGTGATCATCGGTGGCCTGCAGTTGCTGCACCGGCACCTGCCGGCCGACGCCGAGCGCGTCCAGGACATCTGGCGCAATGCCCTTGAGGCCACCCGCCGCGGCGCCCAGCTGACCCAGCGGATGCTCGCCTTCGCCCGCAAGCAGCGGCTGTTCCCGCAGCCGATCGAGCTGCCGACGCTGCTGCAGGACATGAGCGAGCTGCTGCTCAGCTCGCTGGGGCCGACCATCACTATCGAAACGCGCTTCCCGCTGCACCTGAACCGGGTGATGAGCGACCAGAACCAGTTGGAACTGTCGATCATCAACCTGGCGACCAACGCCCGCGACGCCATGCCCCAGGGCGGCGCCATCACCATCTCGGCGCGCAACGAGACGCTGCTGGACGGCCAGCGCACCAACCTGGCCGGCGGCGACTACGTATGCCTGGCGGTCTCCGACACCGGCCAGGGCATGGACGCCGAGACCCTGCGCCGGGCGGCGGAGCCTTTCTACACCACCAAGGCCACCGGCAAGGGCACCGGCCTGGGGTTGTCCATCGTCCACGGCCTTGCCCAGCAGCAGGGCGGCGCACTGATATTGCACAGCGCGCCGGGGCAGGGCACCACCGCGGAAATCTGGCTGCCGGCGGTGCTCCCGGCGGCGGACGGCGAAGCGGACGACGCCGAGGACCCGGCGGCCCAGGCGGCGCTGCCGGAAACGGTGGAACTGCGTGTGCTCATCGTCGACGACGACCCGCTGGTGCTGACCGGCACCGCGGCCATGCTGCTGGAGCTGGGCTGCGAAGTGCGCCGCGCCGACTCCTCGCAGCACGCCCTGGAGCTGCTGGAGAAGGAAGGCGATGCGTTCGACCTGTTGCTGACCGACTACGCCATGCCCGACCTGGACGGCATGCAGCTGATCCAGCGCGCCCGGCAGATGCATCCGGCGCTGTGCTGCGTGTTGATGAGCGGCTACTCGGCGCGCCTGGAGGGCTGCCCGGCGTCGCTGCGGCGCCTGGCCAAGCCCTTCGACCGCGAGCAGTTGCTGGCGCTGCTGGTGGAGGTGCAGGCCGAGGCCGGAAAAACCGAACCAAACTGAGGCGCCGCGTCCAAAGCAAGGGTGACAGCCACCCTTGCCCAGGAGGTACGCCATGGCCCCGTTCACCGAACTCCAGCGGCCCCAGCCCGAGCAGCCGCCGACGCTGCCCGAGCGGGAAAGCCAGGTGCCCGAGGACTTCCCCGAGGAGGTGCCCATGCAGCAGCCCCCGGAGGAGCCGCTGCCGCCTCCGGGCTCACTGCTCCAGGTATTCGCCGCTGCCGGCCATGCTCTGCCCCCAGAGTTCGAGGAAGGCGAAGGCCGTGGTCAGTAGCGCCAGGAAGCCGAAGCCGAGGATGCAGCCGGCATAGAACACCGCCTTGCGCTGGCGCAGGTGCATGAACACCGGCAGCCCGCTGAACAGCAGGAAGGCCGAGCAGGCCGTGGCCAGCGCGGCGGCGAGCAGCATCAGCCAGCGCGAGGGCACCAGCGCCACCACCCCGGCCAGCATCAGCGGCACGGCGATGGTGGTGGTGAAGGCCATGCTGCGGCCGATGTCCGGCCGGCTCTCGGTGCGGAACAGCACCCAGCGCACCAGGTAGGCCATGATCACCACCCCGCAGAGAAAGCCCAGGTAGCACCACAGCGCCAGCAACGCGCCGCTGCTGGCGCTCAGGTACTGCGTCTGGTCGTTGCCCGGCAGTCGCCAGCCCACCTGGGTGGTGCCGATGAACAGACAGATCGCCGGGATCAGCGGGAGGGCCAGCCACAGCGGCACGAAGGCTCGCGGGTGACGGTCGACGCTGGCGCTGAGGTCGCCCCAGGCGTGTTTCGGTTGGGTCAGCAGGGTCGTGAACGGGATCATCGATGAGCCTCCTTCCGTTGCGGCGGGCTGTCAGCGGGAATGCTTGCTCTTGCTACCGGCGTCCGGCAGTTCGCTTTCCAGCAGCGAGCCGGGGTCTTCGTTGCCCGGGTCGTTGATGCCCGGATCGCTGATGCCGCCGTTGGGCGGCGGGGTGGTTTCCTGCAGGGGGATGTCCATCGGCAGGACGGCGGCGCCGGAGACCTCCCTGAGCCGCGGCAGCAGTTCGTCGCGGAAGCGTTGCTGCTGCTCCTCGGACAGCGCGGCGAAACCGTGCTCGAGGATGTAGCGGGCGAGGATCTCCTCGCGGCTGTCCGGTTCCAGGCTGCCCTGGGCGAACAACTGCCGCAGCGCGGCGGTGAATGCGGCGTCCTGATGGTCGTTCCAACCCATGTGCCGGTCCTCCTGTAGGTCGATGGCTGGCCGCCGGCATGACCCCGGCGGTCTCTCGGAGGACTGGAGGGCGGCGGCCATGTTCAGCCACCGGGACGAACGGTACGCCGCCGCGGCGCCGGTCCAGGCGATGGAACCTTGGCCGCGCGGGCCGGCCCACCGCAGACATCGACTGTGCCGAGGAGGTGCGCCATGACCCCGTTCGTCTCCCTGATGCTGATCGCCGTGGCGGTGATCATCGTGCTGCTGGACCTGTGGGCCATCGTCAGCGTGTTCCGCAGCGACAAGGGCGTGAACGCCAAGGCCCTGTGGGCGCTGCTGATCGCCATCTTCCCGGTGGTTGGCCTGGCCATCTGGGGCATCGCCGGGCCCCGCGGCATGGCGCAGCCGCCGGGCTCGGCGGAGCACGGCGAGTGAGCGGCCCGGGCAGGGCCGGCTCAGTCGGGCAGCAGCGGGTTGCGCGTGTTCTTCAACCGCTCGACCTGTTCGGCCGGGGTGCCGATCAGCAGGTGGGCGAACAGCCAGGGCTCGACGCCCATGGCGCGGGCGTGGATGCACAGCTCGGCCCAGCCCTTGCGCAGGCGGTAGGCCTGTGCGTCTTCGTTTTCCTCGAGGCGGGACAGTTCGATCTCCCGGGCCAGGGCAGGAACGCGGCGAAGAAACTCCGCCACGGCAGCCTGCCGCTGCGCGGAGTTCAATAGGATTTGCATGAGGAGGGGAGGAAAAGCCTGGTGAAGGGAAAGGCCCCGAGAACATCCAGGGAAATATGTAGCAGAAGACCTGAAAAAGTACGCCTGTAAGTGCGGTGGCTCAAGCGAAAAAGGCCATCAGTTGAAATTATGGATACGACGTTGCGCGCAAATTTCGAGCAATTCGCTGTATGCCGCGGATTCACTGGACGCGAAGAAGCGATAGCATCATTTGGATATCAGCATTATGCGGTCATCGGCCGGCAATCGTTCATGCAATATGCGGGAATCGGCTTTATCGGTTCGATTTTTCAATGTCGATTGCGCCACCTGCCAGGCTCTGCCTGAATAGTTATTGCGAACTCCCCTTGATATGCACGCCCCAGGGACGGGGTGCTTTTTTCAAGCATCCATTCACGCCCTTGCCGATGCATTTCGACGCATTGGTGAGGTCGGCGTCTGCCTGGCCAGCGCCATCCACCTGCTCAACGGGCTGTACGACGAGAAGCACCAGCCGGTGCTGGCCATCGTCGGCCAGCAGGCGGTGACCTCCCTGGGCAGCGATTACCAGCAGCAGGTTGAACAGGCTTCTTCGGGACCGGAGAAGCGGCTTCAGCGGAAGGTCATATGTCTGCGCAACGCCTTGAGTCTTTCCAATTCTTCGCTCGGCGTGCCGAGCAACATATGGGCGAACAACCAGGGCTCCAGCCCCGAATGCTTGGCTTGCGCGCAAAGTTCGCCCCAGCCCTTCCTGAGTCGATAGGAGTCCAGATCCTCGTCGCTTGCGAGTTGTGAAAGTTCTATCTCTCTGGCCAGGGTGGGCACCAGGCGCAGAAAGACGTTGACCGCCTCTTGTTGCTGTTGCGGGGAGAGCAATCTTTCCATCGGGCGACTTCACGATATGGGGTTGGATTTCTGCAAGACGCCGACAGGTTGCGGAAGGGAAAACTAAGGTAAGCCCCGGGCTGTTTCAAGGCGGAAAACCGACGTGAAGAAATTTTGAATATAACCTTGGTGAGGTTTTTTAAAGTTGCCGGTTATAAGCAGAAAAGTTGCCGATGGCAGCGCCGCGATAGCCAGTGGATATCAGGCGAATTACACGGATTACATGGCAAAATGCACGCCTTATCAGGAGCTTGTGAAGGGTTTCAACAGTATTTTCAATGAATGTGGAAGCGCCCTGGGCTTGTACCTAGAATCACTTCGGTTCCTTTGTTCAGATGCCTCGCTTCAGGGATGAAGCTTCTTTTTCCCACTCTGATTGCACCCGGCGCAGCCGTTCGACCGCGCCGGGACGCCGCTCATTTGCGCGCCCCTCAGGGCGAGATGGGGTCGCTGGCCGGAAAGGTTTCCTCCAGGGC
The DNA here is from genome assembly GCF_000812405.1 of Pseudomonas sp. PI1. NCBI lineage: Bacteria > Pseudomonadati > Pseudomonadota > Gammaproteobacteria > Pseudomonadales > Pseudomonadaceae > Pseudomonas > Pseudomonas sp. PI1. The sequence goes on along the minus strand of NZ_JWMC01000071.1, from coordinate 57,150 downwards.
GTTGTCCACGCGCTTTTCCTGGCTTTCGCGAGCCGGCCCAGGGATGACGCCAGGCGCTGCCTCGGCATGCCCGTCCCCGTGGCCGAGCAGCGCCGCCTTGACCCGACAATGGCCGGTCAGGCCGCGCTTGACCATCAGCGCCGAGGCGCCCACTTCCAGCCAGCCCTGCAGGCCGCCGCGGCGAAAACCGTTGCGCATCCCGGCCAGGCCCAGGGCCACCGAGAACAGCCGCTCCCAGCGGCCCAGATTCTGTGCACTCATCTGTCGTCCCTCTGTCTGCATGGGTGGATGGGCCTCAGGCCGCCAGGGCCTGGCCGATGGCCTCGTTGAAGGCCGGCAGGTCGCTGGGGTTGCGCGAGGTGATCAGCGTCCAGCCCTGGGCCGGGCAGACCTTGACCTGCGCGTCCACCCACTCGGCCCCGGCATTGGCCAGGTCGGTGCGCACGCTGGAATAGGAGGTCAGCGTCTTGCCGGAGACCACGCCGGCATCGATCAGCAGCCAGGGGCCATGGCAGATCGCCGCGACCGTCTTGCCGGCCTCGGCGAACTCGCGGACCAGGCGCTGCGCATCGGCATCCTGGCGCAGGGTGTCGGCATTGACCGTGCCGCCGGGTATCACCAGGGCGTCGTAGTCTGCGGCGCTCAGGCCCTGGAGCCGGGCATTGGACTCCACCGTCACGTCCTTCTCGCTGTCCTTGAGCCAGGTCTGGGCCTCGCCGCCCTTGACGCTGCCGTGGGTGACGCTGGCGCCCTGGTCCTTCAGGGCCTGCAGCGGGCGCAGCAGTTCGTCGCGCTCGATGCCGGCGTTGGCGGTGATGATCAGGACTTTCTTGCCTTGCAGGTTCGCACTCATGATCGGGCTCCTTCGCTGAAGCGCCACGCGGGCGCAGTGGCCGGCCACGCCTCGCGGCGCGGCACTCACCAGGCTTTGGAAGCCGTGGCGGCGGCGAGTTCGAAAGAATTGCCCAACGGAACAGCGCGCCGCTGCTCGGTGCGTTCGAACCCATGGCGGGCCGGGCAGTCGCAACAGGCAGGGCCGGCGCGAAACACCGGCAAGCCAACGAAACGAACAGCGCGGGAGACATGCCATGAGCTACGACTGGGACCTGATCGAACAACTGCTGCTGCACGCCCAGCAATGCGCCGACGAACCCTACAAGGCCCGCGAGTACGGCGAGGAGGTGGCCGAGGAACGCCTGGCCCAGGGCGAGCCGCTGGGCGGCAGCGTCGACCACATCAAGCGCGTGGCCGGCGACCTGGAGGGCGTGCTGTTCGACGGCGGCTTCATCCAGGACCGGCCGCGAGACCATGGCGGCACCGGCAACAATTTCGAGCTGACCGAGCGTGGCGTGCGCCTGCTGACGCTGATCGGCCGCAGCTTCCCGGAGCACCTGGTGTTCCGCCGGCTGCTCGACGAGCAGGGCGAGGAGGCGCTGAGCGCGGAAACCTTCGACGCCCTGGCCGCAAGCGCCGCGCGGGACCGAATCGACGACAAGCCGATGATCTGAGGCGAGGTGCAGCGATAGACATTGGTCTGCGGGGAAAAGTGCTCATCGAAGTCATCGCCGCCAATGTCCACTGGCATTTGCAAGTCACTGAAAAAAGGGCCGAAAGGCCCTTTTTTCGTTCCAGCGAAAACTACTGGAAATCATCCCGCCCAGCCCTCCCTTCCGCCGAGCCCCGGACAGAAAAGACCGCCGGGTTGCCCCGGGCGGTCTTTTCAATTGGCGGTCTCGCCCATGCGCAAGGCGCAGCCGGACGCGCGACCCGAGCGGAATCGATCGGCTCGCGCGTCCCGCGCCTCACCAGTTGTAGCTCACCTTGGCCGTGATCTCGCGGCCCGGGTTGTAGTAGTCCGCGCTACCGCGACCGACCACGTGCTGCTCGTCGAACAGGTTGCTGACGTTGATGGCCAGGTCGGTGTCCTTGAGGAGCTGGTAGTTGAACGCGGCATCGAACAGGGTGGTGGCGTCGCTCTTGCCGGTGTCGTTGAAGTCGCCGAAATAGTAGGCCCCCGTATAACGGGCGCCCAGGCCGACGCTGACGTCCGTTCCCGGCACGCTGTAATAGCTCCATAGCGAAGCCGAGTGCTTGGGTGCGGAGACGAGCTGGTTGCCCTTGATCGACACGACCTCGTAACCCGTCCCGCTCCATACCTGCAGCGCACCGCGAAGCACCTCGGTGTCCATGTAGGAGTAGCCGCCGACCAGGCTCAGGTTATCCGTCAGCTCGGCCTTGACCTCCAGGTCGAGGCCACGCACGCGCTGCGAGCCTACGGTCTGCTGGTCGATGACGCCGTTCGGCTGCACGACCGCGGTGGCGACATCGTCCTGGGTCAGCTGGTAGACGGCAGCGGAGAACAGCGCGTTCATCTCCTGCGGCGAATACTTCACACCCACTTCGTACTGGGTGCCGCGCTCCGGGGTGACGCCGACCTCGGGCGGGGAAACCGACTCCACCATGCTGACGTAGGTGGAAACCTCGTCGTTGACGATATAGGTCAACGCGCCGCGGAAAGAGTTTTCCGAGAAATTGTCCGAGGACTTGATGCCGGAGAGGTGGTCGGTTTCGGAAACGTCCATGGAGTCGTTGCGCATGCCGGCGGTGACGATGAAACGCTCGAAGAACGACAGGTTCTGCTGCAGGAACACCGACTTGATGGTGCTGTCCTGATCCTTGTCCTGGTAGACGATGGCCGGCGAAACGCCGCGGTATACCGGGTTGGCAACGTCTATCGGGTCGGCGGAGCCGTAGACGGAGACGTTCTTGGCGGAGGAGTCGAGATATTCCACGCCGACGATGCTGCTGCTGTCGATGTTCTCGAAGCGCGCGTCGTACTGCAGCATCAGGTTGCCGTTGAACTGCTCGGCGTCGCTGTCGGAACCCAGGTAGCCACGGTCGACCAGGGTTCCGGTATGCCCGGCAGCGTCGCTGATATAGGCATAGCCGTATTCATCGCTCAGGTCGCTGTGGCGCAGGTTGCTGCGCAGGGTGAAACCGTTGTCGAAATCATGGGTGAAGTTGGCGCTGACGTTGGTGCGCTCGACATCGTGGAAGTTGTAGCTCGGCTCGCCGAAGAACTTGTCGCGGTCATACTCCCTATCCATCGGGTAACCGCCACTGTTGGGCGTGTTGTCCTGGCGCAGGTGGTCCACCACCAGGGTGGCGGAGGTATAGGCCGTCGGCGCCCAGGTCAGGCCGCCCATGAGGAAGTTGTTGTCGTCCTGGGAGTGGTCGTATTCGCGATCGCTGTCCTGGAACTTGCCGGTGAAACGGTAGGCCAGGGTCTTCTCTTCGTTCGCATCGCCGGTATCCAGGCCGGCCTCCATGTGGTTGAACGAGCCGTAGGTCGCATAGACCTGGCCGAACCTGCTGAAACGCGGCTGCTTGGTCACGAAGTTCACCGAGCCGCCCGGGTCGGCCGGGCCGAACAGCGTGGAGTTGGCGCCGCGCAGCACCTCGACGCGCTCATAGGCGAAAGGCTCCTCGCGCACGCCGCGCATCGAGCCCAGGGTCAGGCCATCGCGGTAGGTGGTGGCCTGGAAGCCGCGAATCAGGAAGTAGTCGTTGCGGTCATCGGTGCCGTAGTAGTCGGTGATGGTCCCCGGGGTGTACTGCAGGATTTCCTCGGTCGTGCTGGCGCTGCGCTGCTCGATTTCCTTCTGGGTCACGACGGAAACCGAGGCCGGGGTGTTCTGGATGTTGGTCGCCACCTTGCCGCCGACCCACAGTTCCCGGGTCACCACCGAGGCTGCGGGGTCGTCCGCTACCGCCTGGGCGTTGACGATGACGGGAGCGAGGCGATAGGGCTCCGCGCCTGGCGCCTTCTGCAGTCCATAGCTGCCATCGGCCTGCCGAACGGCCTCCAGGCCGGTTCCGGAAAGCAGCGCGGCCAGGCCGTCCGACACCGTGTAGCTGCCTTGCAGGCCCGGGCTGGTCACGCCCTCGGCCACGCTGCCGGCACCGACCAGATACACGCCTGCCTCGCGGGAAAAACGCGTGAGCGCGCTGGCCAGCGGGCCGGCGGGAATGTCGTAGCTGCGCTCGGCGCTGGCCACGACGCCGTCCCCGGCCATGGCGACCGGCGACCAGGCCGCCAGGCCCACGGCGCTGCCCGAGAGCGCCAGGTGAAGCGCCAGGGTCAGCGGGCGCAGGGCAAAAGCGTGTGCGACAACACCCGGGTGGGCAGCGCGCGGGTGACAGCGGAGGGACATGGACGGCATTCCTCTGGGGACAAGGGTTGATGAGCGAAGACCCTCAACAGCCGATGCCATACGGCCCCTCGAGGCACCGATGCGGCGATGTTTCATGTCTTCTCACTGGGTAAACCAGCGAGCGGGCGAAACCCGGAACCCTTTTTCCGATTTTTTTTTGCCCGCCTTGCTCAGCGCCGGGCTTCGATGCTCGCCCACCAGGGCAGGGGCCGTTCGATACGGATCGGCAACGCCGAGGCCAGCATGCGCAGCACACGCTCGGAGTCCTGGATGGGGAAGTTGCCATACACCCGCAGGTCGGCCACCTCATCGGCAACGCCGAGGTGGCCGTGGCGATAGCGGCGCAGCTCCTGCACCACCTCGCGCAGGGAGATGTTGTCGGCCAGCAGCGAGCCCTGGGTCCAGGCTTCACGGGCCGCGTCGGCGGTCTGGCTGTCACCGATGTGGCTGGCGCTGAAATGCGCCTGCTGGCCGGCCTTCAGCACGCGGACGGCGCCCTTGGCAGTGCGTATTTCCACAGCGCCTTCATAGACGGCCAGCCAGGTCCGCTCGCCCTCGCAGCGCACGTTGAAGCGCGTGCCCAGCGCTTGCAGGCGCCCATGCCCGGTCTCGACGTAGAAGGGGCGCGCGCCCTTGGCGGTGGCGATGAACACCTCGCCGCGCACCAGCGTGACGCGGCGAGCCCGGGCACTGAACGCCAGGTCGATGGCACTGGCGGTGTTGAGCCAGGCGCGGGAGCCATCGGCCAGGGTTATTTCACGTTGCTCGCCAGTGGCGGTATGGTAATCGGCGCCCCAGGCCATCAGGGCGGGCGGCAGCAGCGCTTCACGCCAGCCCAGCCAGCCGCACAGGGTGCCAGTGCTGACGGCCGCCATTGCGGTCAGCAGCCGGCGACGCGAATGCATGCGTTCGGCGGCGATACCCAGCGCATCGGCGGCCAGGTGCGTGTCGGGCCGGCCGCGCAGCGGCTCGAAGTTGCGGCTGACGCCTTCGACATAACGCCAGGCCTGCTCGTGCATCTGATCCGCGCCCAGCCATGCCTGCCAGTGGGCGCGCTGCTGGGCGCTGGCCTGGCCGTCACGCAGGGTGGCGTACCAGTAGGCCGCCTGCTCCAGCACGGCGTGCGAGGGCAGGGGGCTTTCGTGACCGGGGTTCGCCATCAGTAGAGCGGCTCCTGGCGCAACGCGGCAGCCGTCTCGCCGGCGCGCAGCGTCAGGCACGCGAGCATGGCCTGGGCCACGTACTTGCGCACCATGCGCCCGGAAACCCCCAGCTGCGCGCCGACCTCGTCGTCGGTCATCTCGCACACCACGGCGAGGGTAAAAGCCCGTGCCGCCTTGGCGGACAGCGTCTGCAGCATGCAGCTGATCTCCTCCAGGGCTTGCAGCACCGCGGCCTGCCGCTCGGCGGAGGGGCACTGCTCTTCCGGCAGCGCCGCCAAGGTGTCGAGCCAGGCGCGTTCGATTTCCTGGCGCCGCCACAGGTTGATGCACAGGTTCTTGGCGGTGGTTCGTAGGTAGGCGCGCACTTCGGCCATGCTGGCGAAGCGCGGCTGGCTGGCCCCGCCGATCAGCCGCAGGAAGGTGTCGTGGGCCAGGTCCGCGGCATCGCTGGCGTGCCCCAGGCGCCTGCGCAGCCATGCCTGCAGCCAGCCGTGATGGTCGCAGTACAGCGTCTCCAGCGATGGAGGAGTGGCATAGGCAGATGAGCTCACAGACAGTCACCACGCCGCCGGGTGGTGTCCCGCGGCCATCAGAGTCTTTTGGTAAATGAGAATCGATACTAATCATCACATAGCTTGCCATTGGCCAGCAACTCGGCGCCGCTGCCGGCGCAGCTCGTATCGATGAGTCGTATAGTTCCTGGGCTGTCGACAGAAGCTCCGGCGAGATCGCCTGGAAGGTCCACGCTGGAAATCGGCCCGGAGGCGAGCGAGATGAAAGTCCGTATCTACCGTTATCTCCCGGAACAGGATGCAGCGCCGCGCCTGCAGGACTACACCTACGACCTGCAGCCGGGCGAGGACATGATGGTGCTCGACCTGCTGGAGCACCTGAAAACCCAGGACCAGACGCTGACCTACCGGCGCAGTTGCCGCGAAGGCGTCTGCGGCTCCGACGGCATGAACATCAACGGTGCCAACTGCCTGGCCTGCATCACCAGCGTCTCGACCCTGCTCCACGGCGGGCAACTGCCATCCGGGCAGGCGATCAGGCCGTTGCGCGGCGAGGTGGACATCGTCATACGGCCATTGCCCGGCCTGCCGGTGATACGGGACCTGGTCGTCGACATGCGGACGTTCTACAGGCAGTACGAGCGGATAAAGCCCTACCTCATCAACGACCAGCCGCCACCGGCCATTGAGCGGCTGCAGTCGCCGGAGGAGCGGGCCAGGCTGGATGGCCTGTACGAGTGCATCCTGTGCGCCTGCTGCTCGACGCAGTGCCCCTCCTGGTGGTGGAACCCGGAGCGCTTCATCGGCCCGGCGGGCCTGTTGAATGCCTACCGCTTCCTCGTCGACTCCCGCGATACGGCCACCGAGGCGCGGTTGGCGGCGCTGGACGAACCCTTCAGCGTGTTTCGTTGCCGCTCGATCTACAACTGCATCGCCTTCTGCCCGAAAAAGCTCAAGCCGCGGGCAGCCATCGGGCATATCGAGAGGATGCTGCTGAAGCGCGGCACCTAGCCGCTCACGCCGGCGGCGAACCAGTCGCGGGATAGACCACCGAGCCATCCGCCTGGACGACGGCGCCGGGCGTCAGCCGGGCCGGCTCCAGGCGGCCTTCCCCCATGATGTGGAAGACCGCCTCGCCCCTGGCGATGAGGTAGTCGCTGACGATGCGGCGGTGGCAGCGCCACCACACGGCTTCCGAGCACATGATCGCGCAGCGGCGCTGGCGCCCGGCTTCCAGCAACTGCTCCAGGCCCTGCTGGAACGGCGCCGAGAGCGCGTAGTCGGCATAGTTGTGGAAGCTGCGGTTGTCCCAGAAGCCATTGACCTGCGCCGGCAGGCCCCGGGCCTTGCCGCGCAGCCCGCCGAGCGCGGCCAGGTGCTCGTAGGCAATACCGCAGTCGGCCAGCGCCCCGGGAAGTGTGTCGGCATTGAACTGCGGGTTGGACGCGGAGCGCGGGACCTTGCGGATGTCCACGAGCAGCCCGACGTCGGGCCCGCGCAGCAACTCGACGAAGGCCTCGAGGCTCCGGTTGGAGTGGCCGATGGTGAAGAACGGAAGCTTCACGGGCCGCCAGCATCACACAAGGGTAAGGGCGCTGCCCTTGTGCGCCGCGATGTGGTCGGTCCTGTCGCTCTTGATCTCGTACTGCGGATCGTCTTCCGAGGCGTGATGGCGGTGGCCCTTGTAGTCGAAGTCGCGGGTATGGATGGCGATGATCGTCCCCGACACGCGGCCCGCCTCGGAATTCCAGCTCACATGATCGCCGATCTCGAGTCTCCTGGTCATCGTACAGGCTCCTCAGGACGTTGCGCTAATCGCTGGCGCTGCCAGCACGGACAGTCTAGCTCGCCCCGGATGCGCGAAGCCGAGCTGCGCCCGGCGGAAGTTCTTGATCCCGCTCAGGAGGCGCAACGCCCACATGGGTGTATCTTTGGACGGACGACTTGCAGCGACAGACTGCCAGCGTCCGAGGAGCCGTGCCATGTCTGAGTCGATGAGTTTCAACCGCGCGCTGGTCGAGAAGTACGATCGCCCCGGCCCGCGTTATACCTCCTATCCCACCGCGCCGCAGTTCCATGGCGCGTTCGCCGCCGACGACTATCGCCAGGCCGCCCGGTCGAGCAACCGGGCGCCGGCCAAGCCGCTGTCGGTCTACATCCACATCCCGTTCTGCAAGAGCCTCTGCTACTACTGCGCCTGCAACAAGATCATCACCCAGAAGACCCACCGCGCCGTGGAGTACCTGGACTACCTCAAGCGCGAGATCGCCATGCAGGCGGCGCTGTTCGAGGGCTCGCGCAAGCTCACCCAGCTGCACCTGGGCGGCGGTACGCCGACCTACCTGACCAGCGAACAGTTGTCGGACCTGATGGACAGCCTGCGCGAGCACTTCAACCTGGACGAGAGCGACGACCACGAGTTCTCCATCGAGGTCGACCCGCGCACCATCAGCCGCGAACGCATCGCCGAATTGCGCGCCCAGGGCTTCAACCGCCTCAGCTTCGGCGTGCAGGACTTCGACGAGAAGGTCCAGGCCGCGGTCAACCGCGTGCAGAGCGAGCAGCAGATCTTCGACCTGGTCCAGGCCGCCCGCGAGGCGCGCTTCAAGTCGGTCTCGGTGGACTTGATCTACGGCCTGCCGCTGCAAACGGTGGAGAGCTTCGACGCCACCCTGGGCAAGATCATCGCGCTGCGCCCGGACCGCATCGCCGCCTACAGCTACGCCCACCTGCCCGAGCGGGTGCGCGCGCAGCGGCTGATCCGCCGCGAGGACATGCCGCCGCCCGAGCGCAAGCTGGAGCTGCTGGAGCTGACTATCCGGCGGCTGACGGGGGAGGGCTATGCGTACATCGGCATGGACCACTTCGCGCTGCCCGACGACGAACTCACCGTGGCCCGCGCCAGGGGCACGCTGCAACGCAACTTCCAGGGCTATTCGACGCATGCCGACTGCGACCTGATCGCCCTGGGCGTGTCGTCGATCAGCAAGGTCGGCGACACCTACGGGCAGAACGTGAAGGAGCTGTCGCAGTATTACGCGCGCCTCGACGAGGGCCTGCTGCCGGTGCACAAGGGCTACCGGCTGACCGACGACGACCGCCTGCGCCGCGAGGTGATAGGCGCGCTGATGTGCCATGGCCGCGTGGACTACGCGCCGCTGGAGGCGCGCCATGGCATCCGCTTCAGCGAGTATTTCGCAGGCTCGCTGCGGCAGTTGCAGGAGCAGGTCGACGACGGGCTGGTGGAACTGCGCGACGACGCGCTGATCCTGCTGCCCCAGGGCCAGCTGATGATGCGCAGTGTGGCGATGGCCTTCGACGCCTACCTGGGCGGCGAGCAGCAGGAGCGTTTCTCGCGCACGATCTGAGGCGGGCCACGGCGCCGCCCTGGCCGGCGGTCTTCCTATCGTCGCCCGCCGGGGGCCCGCTGCCGAGCGGGCTCCCCGGCGGGCTTCGCGCTACTCAGTCGAGCCCGAACAGGCGCGCGGCGTTGCCATGGAAGAAGCGCTCCAGGGCGTGTTCGCTCAAGCCCAGGCGCCGGGCGTCCTCGATGCTCTGGCGAATGGGCCTGAAGGTGTAGGAGGAGCCGAACAGCAACTGGTCGGCGAGGAAGCCGTTGGCGGCCTGCACGTAGGCTTCGCTGCCGGGCAGGAACAGGTACATGTCCGGCACCAGGTGGACGTTCTCGTAGCGGAACGCCAGGCCGATGGCCTGCTGCACGTTGGGCCAGAAGCCGTGGTAGACGACGATCCGCAGGTCCGGGAAGGCCCGGGCCACCGCCGCCAGGCGGCCGGGGTCGTTGTAGGTCGGGTCGGGCGTGGTCGGCCCGCTCATCAGGAACAATGGAATGGCGCGCTTCTGCAGGTGCTCGTAGATCGGCCAGTACAGCGCGTCGTCCGGGTGCCGCGCCGGTTCGCCAAAGCCGGGCTCCAGGTCGATGCCGGCCAGGCCCAGGTCGTCGATCGCATGGTCGATCTCCGCGAGCGCGCCTTCCACACCCTGCAGCGCCGGGTCCACCGAGCCGATGCCGAGCAATTGCGCGTGGCCGTCGACGATGGCGTGGATCCGCTCGTTGGGCAGGTGCTGCGCCGGCGTGTGCCGGCCGACCACCACGGCCTTGTGCAGGCCGGCGTCGCGTACTTCGGCGAGGAAGCCTTCCTGGGTCAGCGAGCGTTCGAAGTGGGCATCGTCGCCACGAGTGCCGACGCGCCGGTTCAGCCAGCGCGCCGTGGCGTGCTCGGCCGAGCCGGGCACGGCGCCGAAGAACGGATGCAGGAAGGCGGGGCGGCAGCGCATGTCGATGATCTTCATGCGCCGTGCTCCTGTTTCTGCTCGCCGTGGGTTGGGCCTGGGTGGTGGCTGTCGCTGGAGAGTGGTGGGGCGCGGAAGGCGTCCAGACTCATGTTGCTGTCCTCGTTGCTAGCTGGGGGAATCCGTCGTGGTGCCCCCGAGGCAATCCCCGTGCCACCGGGCGCCTCGGTGATTCCGGGGGCCGCGGGCTGGCGCCGGGCCTTTGCTGTTGCGCCTGCAACTGTACTGTCGGCTAACTGTCGCCAGACCAACACTTGGCCCGCCCCGCCGCAACCGGCTTCGGGCCGGCAGGGCCGGGTTTCTGCGCTATCGGGATAAGCCCCTCGGCCATGGGAGCGCGGGGCGGCGGCGTGCTTCCTATGATTCGGACGAATTGCCCGGATGCCCGTCCGTGTCGGCCGCAGAGGCCCGTTCCGGGCGTGACCGGGGCGTTGTCCGCTTGCCGAGTCCCTGGAGTGCCTGCCCATGAATACCCTGATGACCGTGACCCTCTGCCGCGGGTGCCGGTGATGAGTGTCCTTCTCCAATGCCTTTCGCATTCCCCGCTGATCGGGCACGTGGACCCCGCGCCGGAGGTGCTGCAGGAGGTCAATGACGTGGTGGCCCTGGCGCGTGAACGGATCGCGGCGTTCGCTCCGTGCCCAGGGAACTTGCCGAGGCCTGCGCCGCGGCGGTGCTGGAGACCGCCGATGACCCCTTCGTGCCGGGGCGCCCGCTGGGCGGTTTCCGCACCGGCGAGCTGGGCATCGGCCACGTGGCGCTGATCACCGCGCACTTCGAGCAGATGTGCCACCTCTACAAGGAGGTGCTGGGCTTCAAGGTCAGCGACCGCGCCCGGGCGCCGTTCCGCGTCGAGTTCCTCCACGTCAACCCGCGCCACCACACCCTGAGCATCGCCCACACCGGCGGGCCGGCGAAGATCTACCACATGATGCTGGAGTACAACGACTTCGACGACCTCAGGCGAGCATCCGCGACGACGTGCAAACGCGCTTCGCGCGGCTGTTCCCCGCGCCGCGCCAGCAGGGCGTGGAGATGCTCGCGGTGCCCGAGGCGGCGCTGCGCGAGCTGCCCCAGCAGACCCTGCTCATCCATGGCCGCGACGACCGGGTGATTCCGCTGGAGGCCTCCGAGCGCATGCTGCGCCTGATCCCCCATGCGCAACTGCACGTGTTCGGCGAGTGCGGGCACTGGGTGCAGATCGAGCGGGCAGGGGAATTCATCCGCCTGCTGATGGATTTCCTCATTAAAACGCCGGAGTGACGCCATGAACGCAGCAGACATCCAGGGCCGCTGGGGAAATCCTCGCCTGGGAACAGCTCTACGACGACGGCCGCGTGGTCCACCCGATGGGCGTGGAACTGGAGGGCTTCATCGAATACGGGCCGCACGGCATGTTCTGCGTGGTCGCCAGGAAGAACCGCGAGCCGTTCCGCAGCGGCGGACAATGGTCGGCCAGCGACGCGGAGAAGGCCGCCGCCTACGGCAGCTACCTGACCTACGCAGGCGGCTACGAAGTGCAGGGCGACACCGTGCTGCACCACGTGCGCCACAGCCTGTTCCCCAACTGGGAGGGCGGCAGCCAACGGCGCATCGCGCAACTGGAAGGCGACGTCCTGGCGCTCAGCGCACGCCTGGAGGAGGGCACCCCCGAGGCGCGAACCGCCAGATTGCTGTGGCGGCGGGTAGGGTAGCTGCCGCCGTTTCGGCCCTGTTCCAGCAGAGTGCCCACCTTCGCCAGGGTGGGCGCTCGGTATGGGCGATTGGTTGAGTGATCTCTGCTCGCTGGCATGGGATGAAGGGCGCTGTTAGTGTTTAAATGATAGTGAGACTTCTTATCATTTATGCTGGCGCGTCCAGGAGGATTCCCATGGCATCCACTCAATGCTCTGATCCCTACGCCTTGTCCGCTGAGTTCTATGACGTGCTCAGCGAACAACAATGGCTGAAACGTCGGGGCCCCATAAGTAAGGCGCTGCAGGAGGTCGATCCGCAGGGGCTGATTCTCGACGTCGGCGCCGGCACCGGACCTTGCGTGCAGGTGATTGCCGATGCTTTGCCCCAGGCGCGGATTCTGGCTGTGGAACCTTCGGCGGCCATGCGGGCGGCATTGCTCGGCCGGCTGATGCGCAGTGCCGATCTGCGTCAGCGGGTCACTGTACTGGCAGGCACTCTGGAAGAGGTGACATTGCCGCTACGACTGTCGGCTGCGGTGATCTGCGGCACCCTCGGCTACCTCGATGCGCCCCAGCGCCAGCACCTATGGCAGCAACTGTCGGAGCGCCTGGATGAGCGCGGCATTGTGATTGTCGATGTGATGATGCTCAAGGCGCCGCAAGCGGTACCGCGAATGCAGGTGGCTTGCGCCGAGATTGGCGAGCACCTCTATCAGGTATCCCTGCAGGGCGAGCCGGCGGGCGGCGACCTGATGCACTGGACCCTCGACTATCAGGTGCTGGCTGGCGACAACGTGGTGCGCCATTTCAGCGCCGAGCATGACTGGCACACCTTTGGTTTGGAGCAGGTTGCCGAAGAGGCTGGGGTTGCGGGTTTTGCCCTGGAGCCACTGGGTGATGCGCTGATTCCGGCCGCGGTGTTGCGCCGCCGTCCACGCAGTTAATCCCGATTCGGGGGATGCGCCGCCGGTTGCGGGCGGCGTCTCGAGGGACCATGGATTTCCATGACTCCCTTTGCGACTTTGGTTTGGGGGAGCATATGCAGTCGGTTGTAGAAGCAAGGTGCCTGCCGTGCGAGCAGGGACGTGCATGGCGGGTTCTGCTGTTGGTGGGGGGATTGTATCTGGCTCAGGGCTTGCCGGTGGGGCTGGCTTTTCAGGCGTACCCGACCCTGTTGCGCAATATGGGCGCCTCGCTGGATCTGGTGGCGCTCACGCCTCTGGCCAGCTTGCCGTGGGTTGCCAAGTTGCTGTGGGCCGCGGCGGTGGAGAACCGCTGGAGTGAGCGCCTTGGTCGTCGCCGCAGCTGGATCCTGCCGTTGCAGGCCGGTTCGGTGTTGACTTTGGCAGTGATGGCGCTGGTGCCGTTCGACGTAGCCAACATGGGCATACTGCTGGGCATGATCGCTTTGCTCTCGCTGCTTTGCGCCACCCAGGACATCGCTGTCGACGGCCTGGCCGCCGAGCGCTTGCCCAGCACCAGCCTGGGCCGTGCGAATACCTTCCAGGTTGCCGGTTTCATGGGCGGCATGCTGCTTGGGGGGCCGGGTGCCATGGTTCTGTTCGATCATTTCAATGCGCCCGTGGTCTTTCTTGCGCTCGCTGCGGTGGTGCTGCTGTGCAGTCTGCCGGTGCTGTTCTGGCGCGAGCCGGCTCCGCTGGTGGTACCGGCCAGGGCCAGCCTGCGCAGCTTTTTCAAACGGCGCTTTGCCGGGCATCTCACGGCCCTGGTGATGTTGGTTACTCTTGCGGGCTCGATCTTCTTTGGCCTGGCCAAGCTGATTTTGCTGGACATCGGTTGGTCTATGAGCGACGTCGGCATTCTCGCCGGCGTTGGTCAATTGCTGGCGATCATCCTCGGCTGCGGTCTGGCCGGGCTGCTGCTGCGCCAGGTTTCGCGTTGGAACACCTTGCTCTGCGGCTTGCTTCTGGTAGGGATGGCGGGGCTGTTGTGGCTGGCCCTGGTGCTGCAACCAAACCTGTCAGGTAGCGGTTACGTTGGCGGGGCGACATTGCTGGGTGGGCTGGGTATCGGCGTCACCAGCGTGGCGTCCTACACTCTGGCGATGCGTTTCGCCCAACAGGGAGCGCAACCTGGAACCGACTGCTCGGTGTTCCAGGGACTGCAGACTTTGGGTGAAATCCTCGTGTCGTCGCTGGCCATCGGTGTGGCCGGATATTGGGGTTACGCCAGTGGCCTCGGCGTCGGTCTGCTGGTGCTATGCGTAGCGGTGGTGGTTCTGCGGCAGGTGCGCCGCAGCACCGTCGGGATCGGCCTGGATGATGACCGGCTCTAGGGCATTTCCTGGGGGGCAATGCCCCCGGATGGCCAGGTGCGCGGACTTGGTGGGTAATAGTCCTCATCCGGGGTCTGTCAGAACTGATCCGGGCAGCTCCGAGCCAGGGCCTGATGGATGCTGCAGGCACTAGCGGCGAGTGGGGGCGGTCATGGGCGGTGAACACTACGGCGGGCAAAGGCCTACCTGGCGCTGGTTGTTGCGGGGGCAGGGTTGGCGTCTGGGTGGCGCGGTGGTGACGGCGGTGCTGGCGGCCGGCGTCGAGTTGCTGCCGTTCGTGTTGTTGGCCCAGGCGGTGGGCCTGGTTCTGCTGGAGCAGGCGCCAAGTATCGGTCTGCTGCAACTGGCCGGCTGGATGATGCTGTGCGTGCTGCTCAAGTACGTGCTTTACACCTTCGCCTATTACCTCAGCCACGTGGCGGCCTACCGTGTGCTGTTCAACACCCGCAGGGCCTTGGTACGGCATTTGTCGTGGGCCCCCTTGCCTTGGCTGAGTAGATTGTCCAGCGGCGAGTTGAAGCAACGGTTGATCCAGGACGTGGAGCGTATGGAGCAGTTCATCGCCCATCACAGTGTCGAGTGCGTGGCGGCACTGCTGAGTCCTTTATGGGCGTTGGCCCTGCTGTGTTTCGTCGATTGGCGCCTGGCGCTCTGTGCCTTGCTTCCCGTGCCTCTGGCATTACTGGCCCAGTGGTGGATGATGCGCGGCCTGGAAGGCCGGCTCCGGGAATATGCCGGAGCCGTGGATGACCTGGATGGCGCGATCCTGGAGTACCTGCGCAATGCCTTGTTGATGAAAGCCTTCCGCCAGGACTCGCGCTCGTTCAAGCGCATGCGTGAGGCTCTGGCACATTACCGACGCCTGATCGGCCGCATGATCGCTCTGAGCGTGCCTGGCTGGTCGGCGTTCACGGTGCTGCTGGGAGCCAACGTGATCATCCTGTTCCCGATGGGACTGTGGCTTCATGCACGGGGTGAACTGGACCTGGCCCGCCTGGTGCTGGTGTTGATCCTCGGTACCGGCATGCTCAGGCCACTGTTGCGGGTAGCGCGGTTCAGCTCGCAGATTCAGGACATCATCGGTGGCGTGCGGCGCTTCGCCCCCCTGCTGCAGTGGCCTCAGCCCGCAGGTGGGGATGAGCAGGTGCCGCAGGGCGCGCTGGAGGTGCGTTTCGAGGATCTGTGCTTCAGCTATGACGAGCAGCCTGTGCTCAGCCATATCGACCTGTGCCTGCCGGCCGGGCAGATGACTGTGCTGATTGGGCCGTCGGGCAGTGGCAAAAGCACCTTGGCCTGGCTGCTCGGAGGCCTTCTGGAGGCTGGGGCCGGGCAGGTGAGCATCGCTGGCCGGCCCCTGGCAGGGATGAGCGATGTGACGCGTGCGGCTACGGTCGGCCTTGTATCCCAGGAGGCTTTCCTATTCCAGGGGTCGTTGCTGGACAATCTGCTGATCGGCCGTCCCGATGCCAGCGAAGAACAGATATTCACCGCCTTGCGCGTGGCCCAGGCCGAGGATTTCGTACGTGCCTTGCCCCAGGGCCTGCATACGCAACTGGACGAGCGCGGAGTGCGCTTGTCCGGTGGCGAGCGGCAACGTATCGGGCTGGCCCGGGTACTTCTGGCCGAGACGCCGATCCTGGTGCTGGACGAAGCCACGGCTTTCGCCGACAGCCGCACCGAGCAGCGCTTCTATCGCGATTTGCGCCAGGCCTGGCCGGACAAGACCTTGCTGGTGATTGCCCATCGCCTGAGCAGCGTTCGCGATGCCGAGCAGATCGTGTTGCTGGACCACGGTGTGCTGATCGATAGGGGGCGGCACCAGCAGTTGCTGGAGCGTAGTCCTCTGTATGCGCAGCAATGGCTGCGCCAGTTCGAGACCGATCAATGGTCCATCCGCAACAGGAGCCCGCAGCATGCAGTGGTTGATTGAAGGGCTACGGCAGGTGATGGCTACGGCCGACACGCGGGTTCCACGCCTGTGGCTGGGGTTAGGGCTGCGAGTATTGGAGCGGGCTTGCGCCGTTGCGCCGTTCTTTCTCGGCTTTCTCTGGCTGGGCAAGCCCGCGCCGGGTAAGCAGGGGCCGGCGCAGCCACTGCCGTTGGAGTGGCTGGCGGGGGGGCTGATGGCATTGCTGGCGGCGCAGTTGCTGTGCTCGCATTTCGGCCAGCTCAATGCCTTTCACGGTGGCTATCAGCTGATGCACGGCTATCGCCGGAGGTTGCTGGACCATGTCGGCCGGTTACCCCTGGGGGCGTTGCAGCGTGAGCGGATCGGCCAGTTGGGGGAGCGCTTGACCGAGGACGTCAAGCGTATCGAAAGCATTTTCACCCACGTTCTGGCCGAGTTCCTGGCAGCCCTGAGCGTGCCCCTGATGTTCATGCTGGTGCTGATGTGGGTCGACTGGCGCCTGACCTTGGCGTTGTTGGTGACGTTGCCCCTGGCGTTCGCCGTGCTCAACCTGTTGAGTGGTTTTTTTCTCGTGCAGGGGCGGCGCAAGCAACAGGGTTTTCTTGAGGCGGCGGGGCTGCTGGTGGAGTTCATCGGCGGCCTGCGCACCTTGCGCCTGTTCGATCGTGCCGAGCCCTGGCGCATTCGGCTGTACCAGCAGTTCAGGGCCATCGAGCGTCACAGCCTGGGGGTGGAAGTCTGGGCAGGTAGTGCGATTCAGCTGTACCGCATCTGCATAGACATGAGCCTGGCGCTCATGCTGGTTGCTGCAGCCTGGCTGTCGGCGACGTCGCAGTTGTCGGCCTTGACCTGGATTCTGTTCGTTCTGGTGGCCAACCGGTTGCTCGATCCCCTGCTGGATGCTGCTGCTTATCTGAGTGAATTGCGTGGCCTGGCCCAGGCGCAAACCCGCTTGCAGGAACTGATGCAATTGCCCGAGGTACAGGAGCCTGTGGAGCCGGCTCGTCTGCATGGCCATGAGATCGTCTTCAGAAATGTCGGTCTGCGTTATCCGGGACAATTGCAATGGGCGTTGCGAGCGCTGGAGTTCGTTGTCGGAGAAGGGCAGATGCTGGCGATCGTTGGTCCCTCTGGTGCTGGTAAAAGCAGCTTGCTGCATCTGTTGGCGCGCTTTCACGACCCGCAGCAGGGGAGTATCGAGCTGGGGGGCGTCGACCTTCGGCAGATGTGCCTGAAACAGCTCTATCAGCAGTCGAGTTTTGTCTTTCAGGACGTGCAACTGTTCGACGGTAGCGTGCTGGACAACCTGCGCCTGGGGAAGCCCGAGGCCAGTCTGGAGGAAGTGGTCGCGGTGTGTCGTCAGGCCTGGTGCGATGAGTTCATCCAGAGCCTGCCCGAGGGCTACGACACGCGTATCGGTGAGAACGGCCAGCGTCTGTCAGGCGGTGAGCGTCAGCGCTTGTCGATTGCCCGGGCCCTACTCAAGGATGCGCCGATCCTGTTGCTCGACGAAGCCACCGCCTCCGTGGATCCTCTGGCACAGTACGAAATCCAGCAGGGGCTGTCACGGCTGGCCCAGGGGCGCACGCTGATCATGGTCGCCCATCGCTTGAGCACGGTATGCCATGCCGACCTGATTCTGGTGTTGGAGGCGGGGCGTATCGTCGAGCGCGGTCGCCACGAGCAGCTGCTGGCCGAGGATGGCCTGTATGCTGAACTGTGGCGCCGGCAGATGGCGGGTTGAGGTGCTACTCCAGCGCGCCTTTGCGGACATCGCGGGGCAGTACTCCGTACTGCTTGCGAAAGGCCGTGCTGAAGTGACTGATGTTGCTGTAGCCGAGCATCGATGCGGTGTCGGTAACGCCATGCTGGCGCAGCAACTGTCGGGCTTTGCCCATGCGTTCGCGCTGGAATAACGCGTAGATGCTGGTATCGAACAGGGCCTTGAAGCCGCGCTTGAGCTTGAGCTGGTTTAGCCCGACTTCCCGTGCCAGTTGCTCGATGGTGGGTGGTGCGCTGAGGTCCATCAACAAGCGCTCGCGGGCGGCCAGCAGGAGCCGTTGCTCACGTTTGCAGATCTGTCCTTCCTGGTCCTGCGGAGCAAAGGCCTTGAGGTGCCAGGCGAGAAACTCCAGGGTGGCCGAATGCACCAGCAGTGGCGAGGAGGACTCGTCGCCAAGCAGGCGTTCCAGGCGCAGCGCCGCGTCCTTGATTCTCTGGTTGCCATGGGTGACCTGCAGGCAGAAGCTGCGTTCGATACTGTCCCCCAGTCGGTGGTAATCGTCACCGGCCAGTTCGCTCAGGCGTTGCGGGGTGATGCGCAGTTCGAGGTTGCGATGGGCTGGTGCGAATTCCAGCTCGAACCGCTCGGCCGGAGCGAAGCTGGTCATCAACTGGCCTTTGCCCAGGTACAGGCTCTTGTGTCCGATGCGGATGCCGACGTCGCCGTTGAGCATGCAGCTGAAATGTAGGTGCGAGCTGTCGTCGATGGTGCTGATGCTCTCGTTGTGGGTGGCCTCGAAGGACACCAGAGAGACCTCCAGGCCCGGTTGCAGCACCTGAGTGTGCACATGACAGCCGGGCGGGCCGGCTTGAGGTGTGCCCGTATTGAAGAAGGTGGAAGCGCGAAGCTGGTACATGGTCGTCCTCGCTGGCCTGCGCCCAGTCGGGCTGAGCAGAAGGAGAGGGCTCGCAGGTTTCCCTGCTTCTGGCGGTGAGACGAATCCATTCGCTATGGGCTCGAAATCCCTGCGAGCATTCAAGGCGGATTCAGGTTATTGCTAATGCTTATCATTTGCAAGTTGGCGCCCGTGATCTGGCGCCATTTCTGCAGTGCTGCTCACACTTTGGCGCATTGGTCAGAATTCCATGCCCATCCGCACTCCCAGTGTCCTCGGCTGACCAGCTATGACCATGTCGTTGGCCATTGCGCGGGTGTAGTAGGTGGCGTCGCTGAGGTTCTTGCCGAACACGCCGATGCTCCATTGCCTGAGGCGATAGTCGAGATTGGCATCCCACAGGGTATAGGCGTTGTTTTCGATGTTGGCGCTAGGGTACAGGTTCGATTTGCCCTGGCGAGTCAGGCCAGTGCCGAACGTGATGCGATCAGTGACGGCCCAGTCCATGGACACCCCGAAGCTGTGCCTGGGAGTACTGGGGAACTGCTTGCCGGAGTAGTCCACTGCGCCGCGCGTGTAGTCATCGAACTGGGCTTCGACGAAAGCGGCATAGGCGTTGAGTTGCACTGATTCCACCGGGAAAAGCGTGGCGGTAATCTCCACGCCCTTGTTGTGGGACTTGCCGGCGTTGCTGGTGAAGGTCTGGCCGCCGACGTCTTCGACGACTACCTGCTGGTCACGCAGGCGGGTATAGAAGAGGTTCGCACCGGCTTCCCAGAGATTGTCCGGGGCGCGATAGCGGTAGCCCAGTTCGATGTAGTTACCGTATTCCGGGTCATAGGCATCGCCAGCCGCGGCTGCGTTCGTGGCATAGGTGTTGAAGCCCGAGGCCTTGTAGCCACGGGCCAGTACCAGGTAGCTGAAGTGCTGGTCGTTGGGGCTGTATTCCAGGCTCAGGCGCGGCAGGACCACGGTTTCGTTCACCTTGCGGTCGTCGAAGGCTTCCAGGCTTTCGAACGGGGTATCCGGCATGCCGTCACCGTTGCCATCGAACAAGCCGCTCTGGTGGCTGCTCCAGTTCATGCGGCGGCGGTTATGCTCCAACCGCAGGCCGGCGGCCAGGCGCCAGTCCGGCTGGAAGCGCCAGCCCAACTCGCCGAAAGTCGCCGCAGTGTCGCCGTTGACCTTGGCTTTGGTATCGCTCAGGTAATACGGGCTCATGTCGAAGGTATAGGGCGCATCACGACGCACATGGGAGAGGAAGCCGCCTACCAGCCAGTCCCACTTGCCCTGTTCGCCGTTCAAGCGGGCCTCGGCGCTGTACTGGCGGGTCTGCATGTCGTAGCCGGCCTCGCCGCCGAAAATCGATCGGGGCAGCCAGTAGTCCCATTCGCTCCGGTTGGCGCCGAGATTGACCACCAGTTGCGTGCCATCGGCGTAGCGCGTGCGGTATTCACCGCTGAACAGGGTGTATTCGGTGTCGTTGGTACCAGTGTCGGTGGCGTTGGATTTGTGCTTCTTGGCTAGATCGCGGGATGCGAAGTAGTCGTTGTCGCTGTGGGTGTTCATCTGATGCAGGGCAAAGCGCCATTCACCACCATCATCGTCCAGGTGCAGCAGCTTGACGCGGCCGAAACCGCTGTTCCAACCGGCGCTGTCATGACGCCCCAGTGTCGGGTTGGCCACCATGCCGTCGTTCTGCTCGCCGCCGGCGCTGACCCGTAGCGCAGTATTTCCGGAAAGCGGCAGGTTGCCGACGACCTCGGCGCGTTGCTGGTTGTGGCTACCGTATTCGAGCCTGACCTTGCCGCCAGCATCGAACTCCGGATCGCGGGTGCGCAGGGCTACCAGACCGCCCATGCTGTTCTGGCCATAGAGCGTGTTTTGCGGGCCGCGCAGAACCTCTATCTGTTCAAGGTCATAGAGCTGGCCGAGAACCAGGCCATTCATCGGCACACCGTCGATGTACACGCTGTTGCTGATGCTGTCGCCTTCGTCGTCGGAAAAGCCCAGGCCGCGAATGGTCAGCGACGGGGTGTGTTGGGTGAAGGTGCTGAAATATACGTTGGGTATGCGTTGGGCCACGTCGCCCAGTGTGTCCAGATGGCTGTCCTCGACCTTTTCCCCGCTCACCACGCTGACGCTGTTGGTGGTGTTGAACTCCGGGGTGTCCTGCTTGGTGGCAGTGATGACAGTGGCATCCAACTCCCGGGGGAAAGCATCGGCCGCGTGGGCGGCCTGCAGCAACGTCGAGGGGCCGCAGAGCAGAAGGAGGCAGCGGGTAGCCTGGAAGAGGGGAGTGCGATCCATGAAATTCACGCCTGAATGAGATTGTCGTGAATGATACGGATTCACATTTGCGTCACTACCCGATTCAGGTCGCAAAACCCCCGATTGCAGTGTAAGTAGCGATTGGCTATGCGCCTTTGCAACTGATGGGGGCGAAAGGTGAGCCCCGTGGCTGCTGCAGCTATTGGGCCTGGGGTTGAGCGAGCGTCGAGTTTGTGGGAACTAATGGGGTTGCTTCGAGCCTGCAGCCGGCAATGAAGAAATTTAATCTCAGGTGTTGCCAGCCTTGTCCCATTAGTCCATAATCCCGGCCATCGAAAGCGCAGGGCGATGAAAACTCTGTGTAATCAATAGGTTAGAGCTTGAAAGAAAGCCAAACCGAACAGAATTGCAGCAAGCCGCAGCGCGGTTTGCCAGGTTAAAAGGCTGAGTAGCAGAGTGGTTATGCAGCGGATTGCAAATCCGTGAACGCCGGTTCGATTCCGACCTCAGCCTCCAACAGAAAAGCCCCGTAGATCAAGGTCTACGGGGCTTTTTCTTTGTGTGGCCGAAAGACATGCGAAACGGTATGTTCTGGTATTCGTTCCATAATCTTTCCTATTTCGCCGGCTTCGCAACGGCACCCACTCGGCGGTAAACCCGCTCCGTGATTCCCTCCTTCGAGTGCCCCAGCAGCACGCTTGCGTCGGCCACATCCCGGATTTCGCTCGCCGCTTTCGGGCGGATATCGCGGAACTGGAACTGCCGAATGCGCACTGCAAGGTCCGCCTCACCATTCGCCTCCGCTTCACTGGCCGCTTTTGACCTGGCCTCATCCCATCGATTCCTGAGCATTGGCCAGGATACCCGCCTGCCGCTCCGGTTCAGCACCAGGAACGGCGATAGCATCCCCTCATTCCCTTGCGCTATGCGTTTCAGCAGCTTTCCGAGTGAGTTCTGCTCGCCGTCGACCTCGATCTGGATGCGTAGACGCTTGCCGGTCTTCCCCTGGGTGACCAGCAGATAGCCGTCGACAATGTCGTCTTTGCGCATCCCTAGCACATCGGCGGGGCGCTGTCCGGTCAGGTAGGCCATCCGGCTCCGCCGGAAGATCGAACGCACCTATCCGGTGCTCAACATCCTGTCGCTGATAATCCTTCAGGACGTCCTGGAAGAGTTCGGTGTAGGTTTCGGGATTGAACCCTACGATGACCGCCATCCTGGTGATCAACTCACCAGGCGATATAGACGTTCGGTGCCGAGGTCAGCCAAGGCCTTGAGCCCTTCGCTGCTGACATCGCTCTGGAATACTTCCGGGGCGGTGTTGAAGAGGATCTCGTTCTGAACAGCCATGGCGCGGACTTTGGCCAGGTTTCGGCGCAGGGCGTCGTATTCTTCACCGATCACGGGTAGGCCAGATAGGGTGCTATCGGCAGGCACGGTCTCTTCTAGCTGGCGTAAGGTCTGCACGATCTTGGTGAAGGGCTGCTCGTTGAGCAGCGAATCCGGCACTTATCGCGCAATTGGCCGAGAGCGGCCATGGCTCGCTTGATGTCCTCACGAATCTTGGCCTTTTGGGCAAGCTCTTGTTGCTGATGCTGCTTGCCGGCCTTCTGGCTGTCCAATTTGAGGGCTGCTGCCAACTGGGCGCACGAGGTCGAAATGCTCAGCGCTAGGCTGAGCATCGCCACCTTGGCGAAAGGAACCTTCGTGCGAGCCATGCGGCTCTCCCGAGCAAACTACGGGCCAAAGGTAGCACTACAATTTAATGTGAGGCTGCTATGGCCGGCTCTACAACGGATTCAGAGCTGGGGCAGGGCGGTCATCAGCTCAGAGCAGAGCCGGGAGGGAAGGGCTGGCAGAAACGAAAAGCTCGGCACTAGGCCGGCGCGGGGGTAGCGGAAGAGTTAGTCTTCTCGCGGGCCGCCGTTCAGGGCAGCTAGAACATGGACCGGATCATTATCGATGGCTCGGAGCAGCGCGCGAGCAGGCCCCTCGGGATCGCGGCGCCCTTGCTCCCAATTGCGCAGCGTGCCGACAGCAACATTAATTTTCCGGGCGAATTTGGCCTGGGACAGGCCAGTAGCGCGGCGGATTTCGCGAACCTTCACGGCATTGATGTGGAATTCGCGGGAAGGTTGACGTTCGCCGCGCACGATCTCGTCCATCTGGGTCACGCTTTCGACCAGTTCAGCGAAGAGTTCTTTGTCCATGGCTATCTCCAGTTCTCAACGATCTGCCGAAGTACCTTTTTCTGATCGGCAGTCAGGTCCTCCTGCGATGCCTTGTCATAGACCAGCAGGAATGCAATTTGAGAGGCGGATGTGAAGTGGTAGTAGATGACCCGGGCGCCGCCTCTTTTCCCGTGGCCATTGGCAGCAATGCGAATCTTGCGCACGCCACCTGTGCCTTCAATGACTGCTCCGGCGTCCGGGTGGAGCGTTAGGTCTTCCTGAAGCTTGCGATAGGTCTCATCGTCTACTAGCGCGAGAATCCGCTTCGTGAAGACTGGCGTTTCGATGAAGATCATCCGTTTCTTCGTGCGTCATTGGCGTATGGAAAACTGTAGCTAATAGTGGCACTAGATTCAATGCTGGCTTTCTGTGCAGCTACTCAGGATCGGATTTGGCTTCCTGGATTGCCAGATCGGCCATGGCGCCTGCCATGGCGTCCGCGTTCTCGATCAGCGTCTCCAGATGGAGCTTCACGGCGTTCGAGGTTTCGGTTGAGCCTCACAGCGCAGGCTGACCGACGGAGGCCGTGATTGGCTCGACCAGCAAATCCGCAAGGTCACGCTGATCGCGGATAGCTCGGTTGACCGCAAGGACTTCGAAGTCAGATGCATGCAGGCGTTCGGGCTGCCGGGCCAGCTCCGGCTGATCTACCCACAAGCGGCCTAACCCCAAGCCCAACGAAAAGCCCGCCTAGCGCGGGCTTCGTCGTTTCTGGCGATACGTTCTTTAAACCTGATTAAAAGCCGGGTTGCGGATCAAGAGAGAAGCTATGCCCTGTAGCTCTCACAGCTACAAGGTTCGGCGAGTGAATTTTCGCCCTTTCCAAAAGACACTGGGCGCATACCGAAGCGAAAGTGAAGTACACGGCAATGAGCGTCACCCCCTGTAGGGTTTTGTCCTGGCAGGTCGTGACGGCACGATTTGCTCACCGGCCAAAAAACAAACCCCCGAGAGCTGGCCGGCTCACGAGGGTTTCTATTTCCACCCCTTGTCAGACCCAAGGAGCAGAACATTCGTGGATCTTAGCAAGATCATTCGCGAGGTGCGAATCATGACTGACAAGCTGTCGCCGCCGCGCTTCTGGGCGCTCTGGCTGATCGGCATCATGCTTGCTGCTGGATACCTGTCTGGGAATCTTCCGTGGGACAAGTTGCTCGGATGACGCTGCAACCTTTTGCGTTGCGCCCGAGCCTGAAGCGCCTAGTGTGGACCTAATTGTTTCAGGAGTTCAGTGTCTAAATCGCCAGATTTTAACGGATTGGCGATACTTTATGATTTCTTCCGCCCGGCCGGAGTAGCGTATCCAGGCAATCTCGAACAGGTACATTGGACATGCAACCAACACGGCTACCCCTGGTGTACGTGCGAGCGGCACATCGGAAAAAATGAATGAGTCTCGTAGTCCCATTGCGAGAACCCATAGCCCAAGCCAAAGTAAAAACAGAATCTGAGAGGTGTGGCCTCGGCTGACTTCACGTCCGATCCACGCTGTGTCGAAGCGATGCTTGCGGATCCACCTAAGGTTTCTTAGTTTCAGGTGCCTGAAAGAATTGCGGATCCAATTCGAGCGCTTAAGTCGCACCCTGCGGAGGAAAGCAGGAGCTCTATTTGTGAGCCATTTTGCGATCCACTGAGCCTTGCGGAGTAAGCGGACTATGGCCCAGACGCAGAAGGTGCTCCAGATGCCTGAAGCCGCGTTGTCCCATAGCCACTGGACTAGATCGATGAACGTGGCTGTTTTGAAGTACATGGCCGATCCTTGACTATTTGATCAGTCGTTTTTGGGTGGTTGTGGTGGCGGCGGTGGAGCTAAAGGGGCTTTGGTGGGCAGCGCGCTAATAATCAGGGTTCCGGCTATCTAGGTCATTGAGTATCTGCTTGGCATCCGCTGAGAACTGCTGAAATAGATAGTCGTAACCTGTGTCTCCCCGCCAGTAATGCCACCGCTGCCCATCAATGGATGCTCTGGATTTTACAGTGTTGTTCTCCTCGTCAGGCCAAGTCTGAACAGAAAAGAAGTTGCGATTTCTTATGAACAATAAAACTTCATTATCCCGAACTGACGAGGCGAGCTCTACATCCGCCTTTCTTTGCGCTGAAATCATGAGGGTCTAGGGCGCGCGGCCATTACGAAGCTGTGCTTCAAAAAAACTATTTATATATCCTTTCCTGGGCCTGTTAGGTGGTGCAGGACGGTCGCTCATTTCTGCGAGTGGCGCATGAGGTCAAAAGACTACTTCAGGCCCTGCCGGCCATCCGCAAGCACGGCATGTATCTTCACGCTCCGGTGATGTGCCCTTCGCTGACGAAAGAGCACTGGGCTGAGATTTACAGCGAGGTCGACAGCCTGGGCGTTCTAAAGGTCAGGTTGTATGTGGTCGACGAGGAAAACGATGATTCCGGCGAGCCTGGGTGATGGGTGAAATGATCCACTACCGCTCGTCGAACTGGGATCGATGCAGAAAATCAGGCCACTGGAGAGAACACGGCTTCGTCTCCTCGGAGCAGGCGCTCTGCCCTTGCGGCGCACACGAAAAAGCCCCGTGGGTTCGCGCCCACGGGGCTTCGGCATTCCAGTGCGGCGCTGGATTTACTTCTTGCCGCCGAGAGCGCCGCCCGCCGCGCCGCCCAGGCCGGCGCCGATGGTCGCGCCGGTGCTGCCGCCGAGCTTGTTGCCGATGAGCGAGCCACCGGCGGCGCCCAGGCCGCCACCGATGGCGGCCTTGGTCTTCCTGCCTTTCTTGGCGGTGGCCGCGCTACCTGCCGCGCCGCCGACGCCGGCGCCGATCGCGGCACCGGTGCTGCCGCCCAGTTGCTGGCCGACGACGTTGCCCAGGGCGCCACCCAGGCCACCGCCGACGGCTGCCTGGGTACCGCCGCCGGCCATGGCGGCTTGGGCGAAGAGCAGGCTCAGGGCCAGGGCGGGGAGTGCTTTGCGCATATTGCTAACCTCGAGGGATGAAGGGCGGCAGGCTTGCCGCCCGGGATGGTCGATGGAGCGTCCGGATCGCAGGGCGATCCGCAATGTGAATTCGCTGGCGGTGTCAGACCGGCCGTAGCCGTTCCGGTTCCCGGGGCGGCGGAATTCTACCGGGCCCGGCGCTGCGCCGCTCGTTTCCTTGCCTGCCGCTGAATGCCGGATGCCATCCATGGTTCGCCGTGGCATACTGGCACTTTGGAATTGCGCTGCTCAAGGATGAGAGATGTCGCGCTTCGAATGGCTCGTCGTGGCCGCCGCCTGTCTTTTCATCGTCTGCTATCTGGCGGCCTATCTGCTGCTTCCATACGAAAACATCGCGCCCGGCTGGCTGCCGCTGCGCTAGGCCGCGCCGTCTAGAGTGAAGGGAAAGCCCGATCGCGGAGGGGCCCGGTATGGCTGGCGTGAATCGGCGGTTGCTCTGGCACGGCTTGCTGCTGCTGTTGCTCGGCCTGCTCACCGGGCTGGTCGAGGCGCAGCTGAGCAATCCGCGCATGGCCCTGGCGGCCCACCTGGAGGGCATCCTCAATGGCCTGCTGTTGCTGGCGCTGGGGGCGATCTGGGATGAGGTGGCGCTGTCGCGCAGGTGGCTGGGTGTCACTTTCTGCGCATTGCTCTACGGCGCCTATGCCAATTGGGCCTTTACGTTGCTCGCCGCGGTTTTCGGCACTGCGGCCATGTCGCCCGTCACCGCCGCTGGGCATAGCGGGGAGCCCTGGCAGGAGCTGCTGGTGACCCTTGGTTTCGTCAGCGTCGGCCTGGCGATCATCGTCGCCATCGGACTGCTGCTCTGGGGATTGCGCGGCAGGGTGGCGCGCTGAGAAGGGCGAGTGGCTGGCCGTCGCGTCCCTGCTCGGCCGGCCATGTCCTCAGCAAGAGGGCCAGGCATATTGCCATTACGCGACAGCGAAATAAACATACATCCTCGATTGCATGTATGCGAATCGCTCATACCTTGAGCTGATGCAGGTTTTCACTCGAACGATGGATAGCGGAAAGGAAAAAGCCCCGCGGCGAGGCGAGGCTTCTTCGTACTACCGATGGGGGCTGGTCCGTCAGCCTTCATGCAGTATAGAAGCGTGATGTTGCTTTGATATTGCAGGCGGTCGAGCGATACGCTCTTTCGTCAGCCAGCCCGCAGGGCAGGGGCTGTCTGCGGGCTGGCCAGCATGGAAGGTGGCAGCGACCCGTCCAGGGTGGCGATCACGGTCGCTCCGTCGCGGGCCCGCAGCAGGTTGCGAACCACGCCGACGCGCTGGCGGCTCAGGGGCAGGCGGGTTTCCGTGCCGTCGATGCCGATGCTGGCTGAATAGGCGTCCCAGCGCAGGTTGCTGACCAGGCTGCGGCGCACCAGGTGGCTGCGATGGATGCGGATGAACTCCTCCGCGAACTCGATTTCCAGGGCCTTCAGGGTGGCGTCGAAATGGATGCGTCCCTTGGCGGTGAAGGCCGTCACATACTTTTCTTCCGCGCTGAAATGCGTGATGTCCTTGGTTTCGATGACGACCAGGGACCTGCCCACGCGGGTGGCAATACGTTGCCTCATCGGACCTCTCCTGTTTGGCGTTTCGTGATCCACTGAACGTCAAAGTCTTGTACCGATGATGGCTCTGTGCTGGCTTTTCGACGGTTATGTGATTGGGTTCACGCTGCTCGGCTGTCCAGGGAAGGTGGCGGAAGAAAAAGCGGCCGCATCCGGGGTAATGCGGCCCAAGACGGAGTCGGCTTCCCTTCCGCCCCGTGGGTGGGCAGCTTATGCGACAGGGGAGATGGCAAAAAGCCGGTAATTCCGACTAGTCCCTTGTGCAGGGCGCCCGGAAAGAAGGGAATCGGCTGTGCCATCAAGCGCTTACGCCCATGGCCCCGGCTTTACCGCAACGAGTCGACTCGGTATAGTCTCGGCCCTTCCACATTGCCCGGTGGCCGCGCTCTTCCGGCCTCGGCAATGCCCGCCCGGCTCGGATGGTGAAATTGGTAGACACAGCGCACTTAAAATGCGCCGGCCTTACGGTCTTGCGGGTTCGAGTCCCGCTCCGAGCACCAGAATCCCCCTCTGCATTCCCAGCTTCCCGATTCGGCAGCGTGACAATCGGCCGCGCCGCCGATGCCTGCCGCCGCGTCATCCGCCGGCTTGCGCACGGGGCCTGCGCTTGACCATTGGTCAGAATGCAACTCGCTGAAATCTTTGAGAAATATTGTTGTCCTAGGGTGCTCGCACTTTGTCATGAGGACCTGACGTGCAACGTGCAGCCCGCAACATCCGCAAGGTGCTGGACTCGGTAGCCAGCAACAACGAAGCCACTGCCATCGAAGTGATGCGCGCCGTGGAGCAAGTGCCCGACGAACTGCTGCGCCAGCGGTTGCTCAAGGCCATCCACCACCTGAATCAGGATGCAGCCGAATTGCGCGCCCTGCGCGACGAGGTCACCGGCGCGGACATTCGCCTGGCCTGAGGCCGGGTAGCCGGGGGAGCCTGCCTGCTCCGGGGCTGTTCAGCCTCGCCCGTCGGGCGAGAAAGCCGGGGCAGGGGCCTGTGCGGGGTTTCCGAAAAGCCTGAATGACGGCGGCCTGCTGCCGCCTCAGCGATGACTCCACGTTAGCCAGCCGGCATGGCGCCTGCGCGGGGCCGCCTGCGGCTGCGCCTGGGGTGCCGGCGCCTCGTGGGGGTGGGCATGGGCCTCGCTGCGCGAATGCAGCCGGGCCCGGCGCATGGGCACGCGCAGGAAGGCCCACAGGGTGACGCCCGCCAGCAGCAGCCAGCCGAAAATCATGAGCGTGACGAACGTGCCAGGATTCATGCTGAAACTCCTCGCCCCCACACGAAGGATAGACCACGCCGGCGCGCTTGCCGGCGGCTGTCAATGGAGTGGGGAATGGCTTGCCGGGTTCACATTGTTTCTGGTATCTGTATGTATGTACAGTATTCCGAGGATGCCCCGTCATGTCTCATACCGCTTTCCTTCCTGCCGCCGCCGATCCGTCGGCGTTCCTTCAGGCGCAGCCGCGGTCGCTGGATGACCTGCTCGAGCTGCACACCCCCCATACCTACATAGTCCGCGCACATGGCGATGGTATGACCGGCGCCGGCATCCACGACAACGACCTGCTGGTGGTGGACCGCGCCTGCCTGGCCAGCTCCGGCGAGGTGGTGGTGGCCGCGGTGAACGGCGAGCCGCTGATCCGCCGCCTGGACATCATCGATGGCGGCTACGCGCTGCTGCCGGCCAACGACCGCTACCCGCCGATCCGCATCGGCGAGGGCGACGAACTGGCGATCTGGGGCGTGGTGCGCTGGAACCTGCACCGCCTGGCCAGCTGAGCCCCTAGCGGAAATCGCGGCTGGGCACGTCCAGGCCGCTGAGCAGGGGCGTCAGGTCGACCAGTTGCTCGGCGATCACGTGGCGCACGCCGCTCTCGCTTTCCAGTCGGCCGCGCACCTGCAGCAGTTGCGCTTGCAGGAAGACGCGGCGCTGGCGCTCGGCCAGGTCGCGCCAGACCACCACGTTGACCAGGCCGAACTCGTCTTCCAGGGTGACGAAGGTAACGCCGCTGGCGGTCTGCGGCCGCTGCCGGCCGATGACCAGCCCGGCGACGCTGACCGGCCGGCCGTGCTCCAGGCCGGGCAACTCGCGGGAGCTGCGGCAGCGCAGCGCCTTCAACTGGCCGCGCAGCAGGTTCAGCGGGTGCGGGCCGAGGGTGGTGCCCAGGCTGGCGTAGTCGGTGAGCATTTCTTCGCCCAGGCTGGGCAGCGGCAGGCTCACCGCGGTCTCCGTCATCAGATCCTGGCCGGCGAACAGCGGTAGCTGCGGCTCCACCCCGGCCACGGCCCAGCGCGCCCGGTGGCGGTGCCCGGCCAAGCCGCGCAGGGCGCCGGCGTCGGCCAGGCGTTCGCGGGCCGCGGCGTCCAGGCCGGCCCGGTAGCTGAGGTCCTCGACGCTTTCGAAGGCCCGTCGCCCGCGGGCCTGGACGATGCGCAGGGCCAGCTCCTCGCGGAAGCCGCGGACCATGCGCAGCCCCAGGCGGATCGCCAGCTGCGCCTCGCCCTTGTTCTCCAGGCCGCAGTCCCAGTGGCTGTAGCGCACGTCCACCGGGCGCACCTCGACGCCGTGGCGGCGGGCATCCTGCAGGACCTGGTCGGGGCTGTAGAAACCCATCGGCCAGCTGTTGACCAGGGCGCAGGCGAAGGCTGCCGGCTCGTGGCACTTCAGCCAGCTGCTGGCATAGGTGAGCAGGGCGAAACTGGCGGCGTGGGACTCGGGGAAGCCATAGCTGCCGAAGCCTTTGATCTGTTCGAAGATGCGCGCGGCGAATTCGGCGGTATAGCCATTCTTCAACATGCCTGCGGTCAGGCGCAGGCGGTGTTTTTCCAGGCCGCCATGGCGTTTCCAGGCGGCCATGGAGCGGCGCAGGTCGTCGGCTTCGCCGGCGGTGTAGTCGGCGGCCACCACCGCGACCTCCATGACCTGTTCCTGGAACAGCGGCACGCCCAGGGTGCGCCGGAACACCTGTTCCAGGGCCGGCGAGGGATAGGTGATCGGCTCCTCTCCATTACGCCGTCGCAGGTAGGGGTGGACCATGTCGCCCTGTATCGGGCCCGGACGGACGATGGCGACCTCGATCACCAGGTCGTAGAAGGTCTTCGGCCGTAGCCGCGGCAGCATGGCCATCTGTGCGCGGGACTCGATCTGGAACACGCCTATGGCGTCGGCGCGGCTGATCATTTCGTAGGTGGCCGCGTCTTCCGGGGGGATGTTGGCAATGCTCATCGGCGTGCCGCGCAGTCGATGCACCAGGTCGAAACAGCGGCGCAAGGCACTGAGCATCCCGAGGGCGAGTACGTCGACCTTGAGCAGCTTCACTGCGTCGATATCGTCCTTGTCCCACTGGATCACGGTGCGTTCGGGCATGGACGCGTTCTCGACCGGGACCAGGCTGGTCAATGGCTGCTCGGAAATGACGAAGCCGCCGGGATGTTGCGACAGGTGGCGGGGAAAGCCGATCAGCTCGGCGGTGAGCGCCAGCACCCTGCGCATGACCGGGCTCTGTGGATCGAAGCCCGCTTCGCGCAGTTGCTCTTCGGGTGGCGTTTGCTCGCTCCAGCGCCCGCAGCAGCCGGCCAGGGCGTCTACCTGGTCGGGCGGCAAGCCCAGGGCCTTGGCTATGTCGCGCATGGCGCCTGCGCCGCGGTAGCTGCTGACCACGGCGGTCAGGGCTGCACGCTGGCGGCCATAGCGACGGAAGACGTACTGGATGACCTCTTCGCGCCGCTCGTGCTCGAAGTCGACGTCGATGTCCGGCGGCTCGTTGCGTTCGCGGGAGATGAAGCGGCCGAAAAGCAGCTTGCTGCGCGATGGGTCCAGTTCGGTGATGCCCAGGGCGAAGCACACCGCGGAGTTGGCGGCCGAGCCACGCCCCTGGCAGAGAATGCCCTGGCTGCGGGCGAACTGGACGATGTCGTGGACCGTGAGGAAGTAGTTCTCGTACTCCAGTTCGGCGATCAGCAGCAGTTCCTTGCCGATGCGCTTGAGCACCTTCTTCCGCGCCCCCTCAGGCCAGCGCCTGCGGATGCCGGCATAGGTCATCTGGCACAGCCAGGACTTCGGCGTGTGCCCCTCGGGCACCAGTTCGCGGGGATACTGGTAGCGCAGTTGTTCGAAATCGAAACTGCAGCGCCCCGCGATCCGCAACGTCTCCTCCAGCAACGGCGGCGGATACAGCCCGGCCAACACTTCCCGCGGGCGCAGGTGGCGTTCGCCGTTGGGAAACAGATAGGCGCCGGCTTCGCTGACCGGCAGGTGCTGACGGATGGCCGTCATGCAGTCCTGCAGGGCGCGGCGGCCGCGGCTGTGCATGTGCACGTCGCCGCAGGCCACGGCGGCGATGCCATGGCGGGTAGCCTGGGCCAGCAGGGCTTGCAGGCGGGCGCTGTCATCCGCGCCGCGGTGCAGCTCGACGCCTAGCCAGAGGCGCTGCGGGAAGCGTTCGCGCAGCCAGGTTCCGTCGGTATCCGTTGGCGCGTCGGGCAGCCAGATCGCCAGCAGGCCCTCCAGCTCGGCTTCCAGGTCTTCGCGCAACAGGCGGTAGCTGCCCTTTTCGGCCCGGCGCCGGGCGTGGGTGATGAGCCGGCAGAGGTTCTGGTAGCCGGCGAGGTTCTCGGCCAGCAGCACCAGCTTGGGGCCGGCCTCGATGCGTACTTCGCTGCCGACGATCAGCGCCAGCTTGCATTCCTTCGCCGCCTGCCAGGCGCGGACGATGCCGGCCAGGCTGCATTCGTCGGTGATCGCCAGGGCGCGGTAGCCCAGGCGCGCGGCGCGTTCGAAGAGTTCCCCGGCGCTGGAGGCGCCGCGCTGGAAACTGAAGTTCGACAGGCAGTGCAGCTCGGCGTAGTCGGGAGTCATGCGAACCAGCCGTGGATCAGCCACGGCCCCTCGCTGCCGACCTCGCGGTAGACCCAGGCCTGCTGGCCGGCGCGGGTCTGCACCCGGTAGTAGTCGCGGCGCAGGTCGGCGCCGTCCCACCAGCCGGACTCGATGCGCTCCGGCCCGGCGAGCACCTGGGGCAGGCTTTCGCGCAGCGCCTGTGGCTGCAACAGCAGCCACCCGGGACGCGGCCCGCAGGGCGGCAAGGGCAGGGCGCGCGGGCTTTCCCGGGGTTGCCAGGCCTGCTCCGGGCGGTGCTCGGCGAGGGCGCCCAGGCCATGTACGGCCTCGTCGCCGAGGCGGGCGCGCAGGCGTTCGCGCAACTGCTCCCAGGGCTGCGTTTGCTGGGGGCGCTCGTCGAACAGCTGGCGCCGTTCGGGGGCGAAGGGCGGCAGGTCGTCGGCCTGCAGGCGCACGGCGTGTACCGCGGCGGGCAATTGCAAATGTTCCAGGCGGCCGCGGCTCAGCTCGAAGAGCATGGCAGGCTCGCGTTCGGCGCTGAGCAGGCCGACCGGCATGCAGGTGTCGCTGCGGCCGTGGTGCTCCAGGTACAGCTCGAAGCGCTGCACGCCGCTGTCGCGCCCGGCGAGGAAGGCGGCGAGGTCGCCGGTCAGGCGGCGCAGGGGGAAGAGCAGGGCCTGGGTCGATTCGACGTCGAAGTTCAGCTCGATGCGGCTTTCGAAGCGCTCCGGCGGCCGGTAGAAGTCCAGGGCCAGCGGCCGCTGGCCGAGCAGGCTGTCGACCTGCCGCAGCAGTTCCGCCGGAAAGCGCCGGGCCAGGCCATCGCGGGGCAGGGCGAGCAGTTGCTGCAGGCCGCGCAGGCCCATGCGCGCCAGGCTGGCCACGCTTTCCCGGGGCAGCCCGCAGCGCTCCAGGGGCAGGCGGCCGAGGGCGCTGCGCAGGGCTTGCGGCCGTTCCACCAGCAGGCCGTCGCCGACGTTGACCAGTACCCGCGCGGCGGCGGGATTGGGCGCCACGCCGATGCGGTGGCTGAAGCCCAGGGCCCGCAGTTCCTCGCGCAGGCGGGCCTCGAAGCGCGGCCAGGGGCCGAACAGCGCCAGGCTGGAGGCGACCTCCAGCAGCAGCGCGCGCGGGTAATGCTGGCTGACCTGGGAGCTGAAGCCGTAGGCCCAGGCGGCGAGCAGGTCCTGGCTGCGCTGGATGGCCGCCTGGTCGTACTCGGCGCAGTCGAAATCGCGGCATAGGGCGCGCGCCGCGGTCAGCGACAGGCCGGGGCGCAGGCCGAGCCGGCGGGCCGCCGGGTTGACCGCCTGCAGCACGCGCCGCTGCGGCGGGCCGGCGAGCAGGGCGAGGGGCGCCTCGGGATCGCTGCGCTGGCGCAGGGCGGCGTCCATGGCCAGCTGTGGCAGAAGAATGCAGGCCCAGAGCATGGCGACCTCAGTTCAGGGCAGCCAGCGGCAGGGGATTGGCCGGGGCGAGGCCGCCACGGCACTTGAGCACCCGCAGCTGTGCCGGGCGGGTTTCGAGGGCCAGGCGCAGGGCAGCCGGCGAGGGGTTGAGCGCCTCGCGCAGCGGGCGAAAGGCGAAGGCCAGCGTCTGGCCGCTTTCCGCCGCCACCTGCAGGCGGCGCAGGGCGCGGTCGTCGGCCTGCTGCGGCCAGCACAGCACGGCGCCGCAGCAACCCGAACGCAGGCATTGCTCGGTCGCCCAGAGCGCATCGCGGCCGCTGGCCTCGACCCACACCAGGTGTTGCAAGTCGACGCCGGCCGCCAGCCAGGCGCGGGGGTAGGGAATGTGCGGCGGCGCCACCAGCACCACGCGCTCGCCGGCGCGGCTCAAGCGCGCCAGGGTTGGCCAGAGCAGCTGCAGCTCACCGATGCCCTCGGCGCCATGGAGAATCTCGCTCAGCGCCGACTCCGGCCAGCCGCCGCCGGGCAGCAGGGCGTCCAGCCGGGCGTGGCCGGTGGGCTGGGCCGCGCTGGGCGCGGTGCCGGCCTGGCCTTTCCAGACGCGTCGCTGGTCGAGCAGCGCGCCCAGGTCTACGGCGAGGCCCATGGTCGGCACCGGTGGTGGGGAAGGCAGAAACGACGCAAGATGGAATCTCAATATACTGTATGTAAATACAGTATCCGGTCTAGTCCCTATCCGGTCAATACGGCCGGATCGCTCCGCCGCGACGATCCGCCGGAAGGCTGAGCCAGGTCAGCCCGGGGCGTAGCGGTGTCCTTCAGAGTGTGTAGGTCGAGGCCGACAGACGGTCGCCGAGGGCAGCCGGTGCTGACTTTTTGCCAGTATCGGCCGAACTTGCCGGCGCCGCGGCGGTCTGACTAGCCGTTGCCCATCTCCCGACGGGCCTGCGCCTCCGCTGGCGGGCGCGCAGCGTGGGCATTGTAAGCCGCACGCGGGCTCATTAGACTGCGCGCCATTCACACCCTCGTTCATGTCGAAGGACTTCCATGATCAAGAAATGTCTGTTCCCGGCTGCCGGCTACGGCACCCGCTTCCTCCCGGCCACCAAGGCCATGCCCAAGGAAATGCTGCCGATCGTCAACAAGCCGCTGATCCAGTACGGCGTCGAAGAGGCGCTGGAAGCCGGGCTGTCGGAGATCGGCATCGTCACCGGCCGCGGCAAGCGTTCGCTGGAAGACCATTTCGACATCAGCTACGAGCTGGAAACCCAGATCCGCAACACCGACAAGGAAAAGTACCTGGTCGGTATCCGCCGCCTGATCGATGAGTGCACCTTCTCCTACACCCGTCAGATCGAGATGAAGGGCCTGGGCCACGCCATCCTCACCGGCCGCCCGCTGATCGGCGACGAACCCTTCGCCGTGGTCCTGGCCGACGACCTCTGCCTGAACCTGGAAGGCGATAGCGTCCTGAAGCAGATGGTCAAGCTGTACAACCAGTTCCGCTGCTCCATCGTGGCCATCCAGGAAGTGCCGCCGGAAGAGACCAACAAGTACGGCGTGATCGCCGGCGAGATGATCCGCGACGACATCTACCGCGTGAACAACATGGTCGAGAAACCCAAGCCGGAAGAAGCGCCGTCGAACCTGGCGATCATCGGCCGCTACATCCTGACCCCGGACATCTTCGAGCTGATCGAGCAGACCGAGCCGGGCAAGGGTGGCGAGATCCAGATCACCGACGCCCTGATGAAGCAGGCCCAGGACGGCTGCGTGCTGGCCTACAAGTTCAAGGGCAAGCGCTTCGACTGCGGTAGCGCCGAGGGCTACATCGAGGCGACCAACTTCTGCTACGAGAACCTCTACAAGACCGGCAAGGCCTGGTAACCCCAGCGCGTTCCCGGTCCGTCGAAGAAGCCACCTGCGGGTGGCTTCTTCGTTTCCGGCGCCCGCATGATCCACGGGCTTTTCGTAGGAGCGAGGGGGACGCCTGGTTCTTGCTCGCGAACGCTGTTTCCGGTGCGTGGGCGGTTCGCGAGCAAGCTCGCTCCTACAAAAAGCGCTGCAAAGCTATGGCGCCTGAGGGATCGGCATGTCTTCCGAGCCCGGCCCCAGGGGTTGGCCGTAGCTGAACTCGACGTAATTGCCTGATGAATCCCTGAGGCCACAGTAATAGCCAACAGGGTAAGGCTCCTGGCGTGGCGCCCAGATCAGGCAGCCGGCGCGTTCGGCCTCGGCGGCGATGGCGTCGACCTTCTCGTGGCTGTCCACCGCGAAGCCGAAGTGGCTGTAGTCGTCGCTGGCCAGGTGGCGGGCTTCGCCGCCGGGCATGATGACGAAGATGAACTGGTGCTCCTTGCCCGGCTCGGCCATCCACACGATGCGCGAGCCCTTGCCCTCGCGCTGGTGGATCACGCGCATGCCGCAGAAGCGTTCGTAGAAGGCGATGCAGGCTTCCAGGTCCGGTACGTGCAGGGCCAGGTGGGTCAGGGTCGGGCGCATGGCGGCTTCCTCCTGTGGGCTCTGCTGGCAGGATAGGCCAGCGGCGATGAGGTATGCTGCCGGGCATCTGCCAGTGGAGAACGACGATGGCTTTCGATTTCGACCTGTTCGTGATTGGTGCGGGTTCCGGCGGCGTGCGCGCCGCGCGGTTCGCCGCGGGGTTCGGTGCGCGCGTGGCGGTGGCCGAGAGCCGCTACCTGGGCGGCACCTGCGTGAACGTCGGCTGCGTGCCGAAGAAGCTGCTGGTGTACGGCGCGCACTTCCACGAGGACTTCCAGCAGGCCGCCGGCTTCGGCTGGAGCCTGGGCGAAGCGCGCTTCGACTGGCCGACCCTGATCGCCAACAAGAACCGCGAGATCCACCGCCTCAACGGCATCTACCGCAACCTGCTGGTGAACAGCGGGGTGAGCCTGCTCGAAGGCCACGCGCGCCTGGTCGACGCCCACACCGTGGAAGTCGATGGCCAGCGCTTGCGCGCCGCCAACATCCTCATCGCCACCGGCGGCTGGCCCCAGGTGCCGGACATCCCCGGCAAGGAGCACGTCATCACCTCCCAGGAGGCCTTCTTCCTGCCGCAATTGCCGCGCCGGGTGCTGGTGGTGGGCGGCGGCTACATCGCCGTGGAGTTCGCCTCCATCTTCCATGGCCTGGGCGCGCAGACCAGCCTGCTGTACCGCCGCGAGCTGTTCCTGCGCGGCTTCGACCGCAGCGTGCGCGAGCACCTGCGCGACGAACTGACGAAGAAGGGCCTGGACCTGCAGTTCAACGCCGACATCGCGCGCATCGACAAGCAGGCCGACGGCAGCCTGCTGGCGACACTCAAGGACGGCCGCCTGTTGGAGGCCGACTGCGTGTTCTACGCCACCGGCCGCCGGCCGATGCTCGATGGCCTGGGGCTGGAGAACGTCGATGTAGCCTTGAACGACAAGGGCTTCGTCAAGGTCGACGAGGCCTACCGCACCAGCGAGCCGTCGATCCGCGCCATCGGCGACGTCATCGGCCGCGTGCAGCTGACGCCGGTGGCCCTGGCCGAGGGCATGGCCGTGGCGCGCCACCTGTTCCGCCCCGAGGAATACCGGCCGGTGGATTACAAGCTGATCCCCACGGCGGTGTTCAGCCTGCCGAACATCGGCACCGTCGGCCTCACCGAGGACGAGGCGCGCGCCGCCGGGCACCGCGTCAAGCTGTTCGAGAGCCGCTTCCGCGCGCTCAAGCTGACCCTCACCGAGTCCCAGGAAAAGACCCTGATGAAGCTGATCGTCGACGCCGACAGCGACCAGGTGCTGGGCTGCCACATGGTCGGCCCGGAGGCCGGCGAGATCCTCCAGGGCATCGCCGTGGCGCTCAAGGCCGGGGCCACCAAGCGCGTGTTCGACGAGACCATCGGCATCCACCCGACGGCGGCCGAGGAGTTCGTCACCATGCGTTCGCCGGTGGCCTGACTTCGCGGGGCATCAACCTGTAGGAGCGGGCCCTGCCCGCGATTCGCGCGCAGGGCGCGCTCCTACAGGCAAATATGACACTCCGTAGGATGGGTTGAGCGAAGCGATACCCATCACCGCAACCGCATGGGTTTCGCCAAGGCTCAACCCATCCTACGAAAAGCGCCTCGGCGCAGCCGGCAAGACACGTCGCACCGAGCGGCTCAGCGCGACTGCGCCACCTGCGCCGCCGCTGCGCTTTCCTGCTGGCGCCTGGCGTAGCGCTGGGCCAGCACCGCGCAGACCATCAGCTGGATCTGGTGGAAGAGCATCAGCGGCAGCAGGATCACGCCGATGCTGCCGGTGGCGAACAGCACCTGGGCCATGGGCACGCCGGTGGCCAGGCTCTTCTTCGAGCCGCAGAAGACGATGGTGATCTCGTCCTCCTTGTTGAAGCCCAGGCGCCGGCTGAGCTGGGAGGTGGCCAACAGCGCCAGGGCCAGCAGGATGCAGCACACCACCACCAGGCCGGCCAGCGCGGTCAGCGGCACCTGGTGCCACAGGCCCTGGATCACCGCGGCGCTGAAGGCGGTGTAGACCACCAGCAGGATCGAGCCCTGGTCGACGTAGCGCAGCACCGGCTTGTGCC
This sequence comes from Pseudomonas sp. PI1, assembly GCF_000812405.1. Classification (NCBI taxonomy): domain Bacteria; kingdom Pseudomonadati; phylum Pseudomonadota; class Gammaproteobacteria; order Pseudomonadales; family Pseudomonadaceae; genus Pseudomonas; species Pseudomonas sp. PI1. The sequence goes on along the minus strand of NZ_JWMC01000071.1, from coordinate 18,611 downwards.
GGTCCACCCAGCCGCCGATCACGCCGCGCAGGGCCTGGCCGGCGATGAAGGGCACCAGCAGTTGCAGGGTGATCTTGCCTATGGCATCGAGGGTGGAGACGCCGGTGTCGCCATGCACGCCCAGCAGCAGCTGGACCAGCAGCGGGGTGAGGAAGATGCCGATCAGGCTGGACGCCGAGGCGCTGCACACCGCCGCCGGGATGTTGCCGCGGGCCAGCGAGGTGAAGGCGATGGACGACTGCACGGTGGCCGGCAGGGCGCACAGGTACAGCAGGCCCAGGTACAGGTCCGGGGTCACCAGCGGCGAGAGCACCGGCTTGAGCGCCAGGCCGAGGATCGGGAAGAGGATGAAGGTGCAGGCGAACACCAGCAGGTGCAGGCGCCAGTGGGTGGCGCCGGCGATGATGGCCTGGCGCGACAGCTTGGCGCCGTGCAGGAAGAACAGCAGGCCGATGGCCAGGTTGGTGATCCAGCCGAAGGCGGTGGCCACCTGCCCCTGGCAGGGCAGCAGGCTGGCGATGGCCACGGTGGCGACCAGGGCCAGGGTGAAGTTGTCGGGGAGCAGACGTGGACGAGCCATGGCGATCATCTCGGGCAAGGTACGAAGAATGCGGTCGCCGTCTCTGACGGACGGACGACGGTTCCGACTCTATGCCCGCGGTGGCCTTCCGGCTAACGCGAGAAAGCCAGCCTATATCGCTGAACGGACAGATCGCTCCGTCAGCAGCCGCTGAACGCCAATTCCACCGCCGCCACGCTGACCAGCGAGCGCATGCGCTCGGCCATCACCTCGCCACGCTGCTCCGGCATGCCCGCGATGCGCAGGTCCACCTGCAGCCATTCGCCCGCCTGCACGGCATGCACTTCGGCTGGCAGCCAGCCCTGCAGGGCGAACAGGTTCAGCAGCTTGCACAGCACGTCGGCATCGGCTTCGGCGCGGATGGCGAAGTGCGCCTGGCGCGCCATATCGGCCGGGCGGCGGGTCCAGCCGTCGGGGCGCTCGGCGGGAGCGGCGTCGAACAGGCTGGTGGGCAGGGCGGCGGTGCTGCTGGGCAGGGAAACGGCTTGGTTCATGGCGGGTGACCGGCAAGGCTGGGAGGTGGCTCATTGTCGGTGGCCCGGCCGGGTTTTGCTTTGCGGAATGGGCGCCAAGGTCGGCGATTTGGGAATAGACTATGCGTGAATTTATTGATTGGAGAATAAATCATGCCGATCGAGCTGGATGCCTATGACAAACGCATCCTCGCCCTGTTGCAGGAGGAGGCGACCCTCTCCACCGCCGAGATCGCCGAGCGCATCGGCCTGTCGCAATCGCCGTGCTGGCGGCGCATCCAGCGCCTGAAGGAAGAAGGGGTGATCCGCCGCCAGGTGACCCTGCTGGACCGCAAGAAGATCGGCCTCAACACGCAGATCTTCGCCCAGGTGAAGCTGAACACCCACGGCCGCAACAACCTCACCGAGTTCGCCGCGGCCATCCGCGAGTTCCCCGAGGTGCTGGAGTGCCATGTGCTGATGGGCGCGGTGGACTTCATGCTGCGCATCGTCACCGAGGACATCGAGGCCTACGAGCGCTTCTTCTTCGAGCGCCTGTCGCAGGTGCCGGGCATCCAGGAGATCAACTCCATAGTCGCGCTGTCGGAGATCAAGTCGACCACCAGCCTGCCGCTGCCGGGGCGTTGACGGGAGGAAGGCGCCGGCCTGGCCGGCGCCCGCGGGCGGGCTCAGGCGCCGCCGAGGAAGTCCATCTTGCCCAGCTCCACGCCGTTGTGGCGGAGGATGGCGTAGGCGGTGGTGACGTGGAAGTAGAAGTTGGCGTTGGCGAAGCCGAGCAGGAAGTCCAGGCCCTTGAACTGCAGCTCGCGGCTCGGCGTCTTGATGTGGATTTCGCGGTTCTCGGCGCCTTCGAACTGCTCGGGCTTGAAGCCCTTGAGGTAGTCGACGGTCTTCGCGATGCGCGCCTGCAGGTCGGCGAAGCTCTGTTCGTCGTCGGCGTAGCTGGGAATCTCCACGCCGGCCAGGCGGGCGGCGCAGCCCTTGGCGGCGTCGCTGGCGATCTGCACCTGGCGCGTCAGCGGGAACATGTCCGGGGCCAGGCGGGCGTTCAGCAGCACCGTCGGCTCGATGGACCTGGCCTGGGCATGGGCCTCGGCCTTGGCCAGGATGGCCGAGAGGTTGCCGAGCATGCGGATGAACACCGGAACGGAAATCTGGTAGATCGACAGGGACATGCGAGGTACTCCAGACAGGGAAAATGAGGCCTGCGCGACAGGGCGCACCCGCTGAGTCTACTGCCGGGCGCGGCGGCCGTCGCCTGGCTTTCAGCGCCCGGCGACGCTGCCCGCGCTGCCGCAGCCCTGCAGGTCGATCTTGCCCACGTATGGATTGCCCCAGCCCATCACGCAGCCGACCATCTGGTTGCGCTGGCGCTCCCAGCTTTCCACCGGGTACTGCTTGCTCCAGGCCTGGTACAGCTGGCGGTCCTGCCTGGACAGCCTCAGGCCGTAGCGGTCGCTCATGTAGAAGTAGGTGCGGGCGATCATCCCGCGGATCTGCGGGCGCGGCATGGCCTTCTTCGCCTTGAAGTCGATGACCATCGGGCAGGCGCCGTACTGCGGCGCCTGCTGCGGCAGCCAGCCGTAGCCGAAGTTGTTGCGGTCGCCGTTGACCTCGCCGATGCTCGGCACCAGGTTGAACAGGTCGGCCTCGGCGCGCTGGTACACCGGGTCGTGCCGCGAGCAGTTGCTGCGCCCGCCGCTCTGCCAGCACTGGCGCTGGTGGCCGATGACCCAGGCCGGAACTATGTGCTCCCACTCGATGCGCGCGGCGCGCTTGGCGTTCTTGCGCGGCACGTAGCCGCAACTGGCCAGGTCGACGCGGTTGCCCTTGTAGCGGCAGCCGCAATAGAACTCCACCGACTGGCGGGCATAGAGCTTCCAGCCGATCTTCTTGGCTTCCTGGAAGGTGCGCGGAGCGGCGGCAGAGGCGGCCAGGGGCAAGGCCGCGAGCAGGAGGAATAGTGCTGGACGACGAATATTCATCAGAAACTTCTTTCAGAAATCGTCGCATCTTACTGATATGAAACGATCTGCCAATCGTGGCAATCGAATGGCAAGGAACAGGTGCGTAGGAAACTGGAGTTGTTAGACTGGGAACATTTCCAGCCTAACCGGAGGTTCAGCCAGCATGACCCGCATGAAGAGCCGAGCGCTTTGCGGCCTGCTCGCCAGCCTGGTGGCCGGGGTGGCGCTGGCCGGCCAGCCGCCGGTGCGCAGCATCGAGCGCATCTATGTCAGCCCCGGTGCCAGCGGCAGCATCGACAGCTCGTCCAGCGTGCAGCGCTATGACGGCTACGGCGGCCTCCAGGTTCCGCGCAGCTACGAACAGGGCTCCAGCCGGGTGATCATCGACAACAGCGGCGGTGGCACCAACGGCGGTATCCGCCAGAGCATCGAGTACCCCAATGGCGTGCAGTTCGAGGTCACGCCGGGGACGACGCGTTCGAACGGGCAGCGGCAGTCGTATCCCTGAGGGAGTGGCGTTCGCGGGGCATAGCCGGCCTGGCGGCCGGATCGCGGATGAATCCGCTCCTACGTTGCCGGCTGCGCCGAGGTGCCTTTTGTAGGATGGGTTGAGCTTGCGAAACCCATGCGGTCGCGGTGATGGGTATCGCTTCGCTCAACACCATCCTACGAAAAGCCAGGTTCGCTCATACGGAGTGGGCCCGGTGCAGGACTACCGGAACGGTCCCTGCCCGCGACTCGCGCGCAGGGCGCGCTCCTACAGGGGGAGGGGGCGGGGTTACCTGTAGGACAACTGTCTTGCCGGCTGTGCCGAGATGCTTTTCGTAGGATGGGTTGAGCTTGCGAAACCCATGCGGTCGCGGTGATGGGTATCGCTTCGCTCAACACCATCCTACGAAAAGCCAGGTTCGCTCATACGGAGTGGGTCCGGTGCAGGACTACCGGAACGGTCCCTGCCCGCGATTCGCGCGCAGGGCGCGCTCCTACAAGGGCTCGGTGTTACGAAGGCTCAGGACTCCTTGCGCACCAGGCGCGACTTGCTCAGCCCGCCCTTGCAGTAGAAGGGGCCGGTGTCGCCGCGCAGGTGGTAGAGGGTGGCGAGGAAGGCGGAACTGGTGCGGCCGACGGAGAGGCTGCGAAGTTTGTGGTAGGCCCACAGCCAGTCCTTGGGGAGCGTCTTGCTCATGGACTCGTCCTTGATTCAGCGTGCTGGTGCGAAACTGCCCCAAGGACATTAGTGGCCGAACCCCCAGTGCGCAAGTCCGGCCGCTCTGCGGCAAGCCTTTGCGGCCTTTTGCCATCCCCGCGGAGGGGGAGGCCTCAGGCCCCCGCCGCCTCGCTGTGGGCCTCCTCCACGTATTCCTTCAGCCAGCGCAGCACCTGCACCGCCTCCCAGCGCGTGGGGTCGAACATGGCGTAGGCCTGGCCCTGGTAGCCCACCACGTCCAGCGGGCGGTGGTAGCCGGCGCGCTGCAGCAGCGCCTCGATCTCGGCGAAGCAGGTGTTGAAGTGGGTGCGCGAGAAGGGCGTCTTGCCCTCGGTGACCAGGCCCTCGAGGTGCAACTCGGCGACCGCCTCGCTGACTTCCTCCACGCCCATGTGGTTCACGGTGTATTTCATCTGGCGGATGTCCACCATCGCTTTCGCTCCTGTTCGGGTCCTTGCCTGCCACCTGTTGCCAGGGTGCCTTTCGTCGATGACAGAAGCATAATCGAAAAATACTGTATGCATGAACAGTATTTTGTGGCTACCATGGTTTCGCTGGCTCACAGAATCCATGGCCGCCGCGAAACCGGGCCCCGCCCCGCGGCGACGACGAAGAAGAGGAACGCGTGATGAAGCAAGTCAAAGCCCTGCTGGTGCTCGCCCTCCTGGCCCTGCTCGGCGGCTGCGCCCAGCCGCCGGCGGAAGGCCCCAAGGCCAATGGCGCCTACCTGGTGATCGACGGCCGCGAGGCCTGGGCGGTGCTGGTGGCCGACGGCAAGCGCGTGGAGGAACACGGCATCGTGCGCGACGCCATCCGCGTGCCGCGCTCGCGCTCGGCGATGGTGGCCAGCTATGTGATCGACACGCCCAACTGCGGGCGCCTGCAGACGCTGACCGAGGTGTACGACGACGGCACCGGCGCCACCCGCCTGCTGAGCGTGGGCGAGGAGGGCGGCGACCTGTCCGCCTGCCGCATCCGCGACGACCTCAGCCGTGCCTGGACGGCGCTGGATTATTCCGGCTGAGCCCGAGTTTCTTCACGAAATTTTCACGCGCGTGGGGCGATGGTAGGCACATTGCTAAAGGACTAGCGCCCCAATAAAGAACCCGCCATCGGCGGGTTTTTTATTGCCCGCGATTCCTCTGCGGCGAAAGGCCGGCTCGCGGCGGTGCGGCGGGCGGGCTAAGGTTGCCTGGCGGGTCCGTTTCACGGACTTCTTCAGACGAGGTGCAGCATGCTCGCCAGCCAGATGACCAGGGCCCTGTGGCAGGCCCTGGAAGAGAACGCGGCCCTGCCCGCGTCCCTGTCCTTCGAGGCCGAGGGCGGGCTGCCCTCGACCTTCGCCGTCAGCGACCTCGCCGGCGCCTCCATCGCCGCTGCCGGCCTGGCCACCGCGGCGTTGCTCAAGCGTGCCGGCCAGACGCCGGGGGCGCTGCAGGTGGACCGCCGCCTGGCGTCCTTCTGGTTCGCCTGGACGCTGCGGCCCCAGGGCTGGGCGCTGCCGCCCATGTGGGGCGACATCGCCGGCGACTACGCCACCCGCGACGGCTGGATCCGCCTGCACACCAACGCCCCGCACCACCGTGCCGCCGTGGTGCGGGTGCTGGGCCCGGTCGCCAACCGCGAAGAGGCGGCGGCCCGCGTCGCCACCTGGAACAAGGCCGAACTGGAGCATGCGGTAGTGGCTACCGGTGGTTGCGCCGCCGAAATGCGCTCCATCGACGAATGGAAGGCGCACCCCCAGGGCCAGGCCCTGGCCGAACAGGACCTGATCTGGTGCCAGGAACAGGCCATCGCCCCCGCGCCGGCCTGGGCCCTGACGGCGGAGCGGCCGCTGGCCGGCGTGCGGGTACTGGACCTCACCCGGGTGCTCGCCGGGCCGGTGGCCAGCCGCTTCCTCGCTGGGCTCGGCGCCGAGGTGCTGCGCATCGATCCGCCGGGCTGGGACGAGCCGGGGGTGATTCCCGAGGTCTGCCTGGGCAAGCGCTGCGCGCGCCTGGACCTGAAGGACCCGCCAGGGCGTGAGCGCTTCGAGGAACTGCTGCGTCACGCCGACGTGCTGATCCACGGCTACCGCGGCGACGCCCTGGAGAACCTCGGCTTCGATGCCGAAGTGCGTCAGGACCTGGCCCCGGGGCTGGTCGACGTGAGCCTGAACGCCTACGGCTGGAGCGGCCCCTGGCGCAACCGCCGCGGCTTCGACAGCCTGGTGCAGATGAGCACCGGCATCGCCGAGGCCGGCATGCGCTGGCGTCAGGCCGAAAAGCCGGTGCCGCTGCCGGTGCAGGCCCTGGACCACGCCACCGGCTACCTGATGGCCGCCGCCGCGCTCTGCGGCCTGGGCCGGCGCCTGGCCAGCGGGCGCGGCAGCACCTGGCGCCTGTCGCTGGCGCGCACCGCGCAGTTCCTGGTGGAGCAGGGGATGCAGGCCGACGCCCTGCCGGCGCTGGCCGAGGAGGCGCCGGCCGACCTCGACCCGGCCATCGAGGCCACCGCCTGGGGCCCGGCGCAGCGCCTGCGCCCGCCATTGCTGCTGGAAGGCACGCCGCTGCAATGGGCCTTGCCGGCGGCGGCGCTGGGTTCGTCGAAGCCGTACTGGGCCTTCGAGCAGGGCGCCTGAACGGCGCTCAGCGCTGCGGCGGCAGCAGCAGGCCGCCGCGCACCTGGCGCCAGGCGCGGAAGCTGGCGGCCAGGCGCGAGAACCACAGGTAGATCACCGGCGTGGTGTACAGCGTTAGCACCTGCGACACCAGCAGCCCGCCGACGATGGCGATGCCCAGCGGCTGACGCAGCTCGGCGCCGGAGCCGGTGCCCAGGGCCAGCGGCAGGGCGCCGAACAGCGCCGCCAGGGTGGTCATGAGGATCGGCCGGAAGCGCAGGGTGCTGCCCTCGATGGTCGCCTGCTCCGGCGTCATGCCGCCGCGTTCGGCCACCAGGGCGAAGTCGATCATCATGATGGCGTTCTTCTTGACGATGCCGATCAGCAGGATGATGCCGATCATCCCCATCAGCGACAGGTCCTGGCCGCACAGCAGCAGCGCCAGCAGCGCGCCGAGGCCGGCCGAGGGCAGGGTGGAGAGGATCGACAGCGGCAGCAGCGGGCTCTCGTAGAGCACGCCGAGGACGATGTACACCGTGACCACCGCCGCCAGGATCAGCCACGGCTGGCTGCGCAGCGAGTCCTGGAAGGCCTGGGCGGTGCCCTGGAAGGTGCCGCTGACGCTGTCCGGCAGGCCGGCCTGGCGGGTGGCCTGCTGGATGGCGGCGACCGCGTCGCCCAGGGCATAGCCCGGCGCCAGGTTGAACGACAGGGTGACCGCCGGGAACAGCCCCTGGTGGTTGATGGTGATGGGCGCCAGGTCCGGCTCCAGGCGGCCGAGCACGCTCAGTGGCACCAGCTCGCCGGTCAGGCTGGAGCGCGCGTAGAGGTGCTTGAGGCTTTCCTCCGACACCTGCCAGCGCGGGTCCAGTTCGAGGATCACGTGGTACTGGTCCAGCGCGGTGAACAGCGTCGCCACCTGACGCTGGCCGAAGGCGTCGTAGAGCACGTCGTCGATGGCCTGCACGTTCACGCCCAGGCGCGCGGCGCTGTCGCGGTCGATGTGCAGGGTGGCGCGCGGCGCCGCCTGCTGCTGGTCGGTGGCCACGTCGCGCAGTTGCGGCAGCTGCTTCAGGCGCGCCAGCAGCGCCGCGGCCCAGTGGTCCAGCTCGTGGCTGTCCGGGTCCTGCAGGGTGTACTGGAACTGCGTCTTGCTCGGCCGCCCGCCGATCTGCACGTCCTGGCGGATCTGCATGTACAGGGCGATGCCCGGCACCGCGGCCAGTTCACGCTTGAGCCGCGCCACCACCTGGTCGGCCTTGGCCGCGCGCTGCTCGTAGGGCTTGAGGTTGATCATCACCCGGCCCTGGCTGAGGGTGGGGTTGGGGCCGATCCAGTAGTAGACGTTGGCCACGTCCGGGTCGCGCTGGATCACCTCGCTGAGCGCGGCCATGCGTTCGCGCATGGCGGCGAAGGAAATGTCCGCGTTGGCCTCGGCCACGCCCATGATCACGCCGGTGTCCTGCTGCGGGAAGAAGCCCTTGGGCACCTCGACGTAGAGCACGGCGGTGACCAGCAGGGTGAGCAACGCCACCGCCAGGGTCAGGCGCTCGTGGCGCAGCACGCGGCGCAGGCTGCGCCGGTAGCCGTCGAGCAGGGCGTCGAAGGTGCGCTCGCTCCATTGCAGGAAGCGGTTCTGCGCGCCGTGCAGGTCGTGGCGGATGAACCAGGCGCAGAGCATCGGCGTGACCGTCAGCGAAACCACCCCGGACATCACCACCGCCACGCTCACGGTCACCGCGAATTCGCGCAGCAGGCGGCCGATCACCCCGCCCATGAACAGGATGGGGATGAACACCGCCACCAGCGAGACGGTCATGGAGACGATGGTGAAGGCCACCTCGGCGGTGCCCTCGATGGCTGCTTGCAGCGGCGGCTTGTGCATCTCCAGGTGGCGGATGATGTTCTCCATCACCACGATGGCGTCGTCCACCACGAAGCCCACGGCGATGCTCAGCGCCATGATCGACAGGTTGTCCAGGCTGTAGCCCAGCACGTACATGGCCGCGAAGGTGGCCACCAGCGACAGCGGGATGGTCAGCGCCGGGATCACAGTGGCGCTGACGTTGCGCAGGAACACGAAGACCACCGCCACCACCAGGACGATGGACAGCAGCAGGTTGAACTGCACCTCGTCGATGGAGGCGTCGATGGTCTGGGTGCGGTCGCCCACCAGGTTCACTTTCACGTCGCGCGGCAGTTGCGCGATCAGCGCCGGAAGGCGGTCCTTGATCGCCTGGGTCACCGCCAGCACGTTGTAGCCGGGCTGCTTGTGGATGTCGACGATCACCGTCGGCCGGCCCTGCAGGCCGGCAGCCTGGCGCACGTCCTCGGCGCCGTCGATCACCGTGCCCAGGTCGCTGATGCGGATCGGCACGCCGTTGCGGTAGGCGATCACCAGCGAGCCGTACTGCGCGGCGCGGGTGAGCTGGTCGGTGGTGTCGAGAGTCACCGCGCGCTCGGCGCCGTCGAGGTTGCCTTTGGGCGCATCCACAGTGGCGTTGCCCAGCACCTCGCGCACGTCATCCAGGGTCAGGCCACGGGCGGCCAGGGCGTCCGGGTCGATGCGCACGCGCACCGCCGGGCGCTGCTCGCCGTGGAAGTCCACCAGGCCGACGCCGGGAATCTGCGATAGCTGCTGTCCGAGGTAGTCGTCGGCGTAGCGGTCCAGCTCCGGCAGGGTGCGGGTGGGCGAGGTCAGGGCCAGGGAGAGGAAGGTGAATTCCGCCGGGTTGACCTTGTGGAAGGTTGGCGGCGCCGGCAGGTTCTTCGGCAGGTTGCCGCCGGCGGCGTTGATCGCCGTCTGCACGTCCTGGGCGGCGCCGTCGATGTTGCGCTCCAGGTCGAACTGCAGGGTGATCTGCGTCAGCCCGAGGGAGCTGGCGGAGGTCATCTGGGTGACCCCGGGAACGCTGGCGAAGGCCCGCTCCAGCGGCGTGGCCACGGACGAGGCCATGGTCTCGGCGCTGGCGCCGGGCAGTTTGGCCTGCACCTGGATGGTCGGCATGTCCACCTGCGGCAGCGGCGCCACCGGCAGCAGGAAGTAGGCGGCGGCGCCGAGCAGCAGCACGCCCAGGGCCAGCAGGGTGGTGGCCACCCGGCGGCGGATGAAGGGTTCGGAGAGGGTCATTGGCGCTGCTCCGCGCTGGCGGTCTGCCGCGCGTCTGCCAGGGCCGCGACCTTCAGCCCCGGGGCCAGGCGGTACTGGCCGCCGGTGACCACGGTTTCGCCGGGCGCCAGGCCCTGGTGGATCCACTGCAGGCCATCGACCACCGCGCCGGCCTGCACCTCGCGCACCTGGGCCTGCTGGTCGCGCCCCACCACGTACACGAAGCTGCCCTGCGGGCCTTGCTGCACGGCGCTGGCCGGCACTACGGTGGCGGCCTTTTCGGTGCGCAGCAGCAGGCGCACGCTGAGCAGTTCGCCGGGCCAGAGCTTGCCGTCGGCGTTGGCGAAGTCGGCCTTGAACAGGATCTGCCCGTTGCCGCTGGAGACCTGGCTGTCGATGAAGCTCAGCCGCCCCGTGGCGATGTGCTGGCGGCCGTCACGGCTCAGCGCCTCGACCTGCAGCGGCTGCCCGGCGTTGGCCTGCAGCACTTCGGCCAGGTCCTCCTGGGGCAGGCTGAAGGCCAGGGAGATCGGCGCCATCTGGGTGAGCGTCAGCAGGCCGGTGTTGTCGCTGGCGTGGACGATGCTGCCGGCGTCCACCAGGCGCTGCCCGGTGCGCCCGGCGAAGGGCGCGGCGATGCGGGTGTAGCCGAGCTGCAGCTGGGCGGTGTCCAGCGCCGCCTGGTCGGCCTGGATCGTGGCCTGCAGGGTGGCCACCTGGCCGCGCAGGGTGTCCACGTCCTGGCTCGGCCCGGCATGGGCGGCGGCCAGCTTGCTGGCGCGTTCGAGGTTGACCTTGGCCACCGCCAGCTGCGCTTCGTCGTGCGCCTTGTTGGCCTTGGCCTGCAGCACCTGGGCGGCGTAGGGGCGCGGGTCGATTTCGGCGAGCAGTTGCCCGGCCTTGACCATCTGGCCCTCCTGGAAGTGCAACTGTTGCAGCTCTCCATCCACCCGTACCTTGATGTCCACCGCATTCAGCGCCTGCACCGTGCCGATGGTCTGCAGCCAGATCGGCAGGTCGCGCTGGTCGGCCACCCCCAGGCTCACGGGCACCGGCGCCTCGGCCGGCTTGGCCGTCGTGGTGGCGGAGAAGTGGCGCCAGGCGAAGGCGGCCAGCGCCACGGCCAGGAAGAGGAACGCCAGGCGCCAGTAGCGCCGTTGGGAGGAGGGCTGGGACGGGCTCACGGTCGGGTCGCCTGTGCGGAAGGTTGATTACTGGCCAGCTCGGCGCCCGCCGGCGCCTGGAAGCCGCCGCCGAGGGCGCGGTTCAGGCCGACGGAGGCCAGCAGGCGTTGCAGGCGCACCTGCAGCAGGCTGTCCTCGGCCTGGTACAGGGTGCGCTGCACGGTCAGCAGGGTGAGGAAGTCGGTGCTGCCCAGGCGATAGCGCACCTGGGCCAGGTCGGCGGCCTTGCGCGCCGAGTCCACGGCGGCCTGGTCGATGCGCTGGGTCTGCGCCAGGCGGGCGTTGGCGCTGAGCTGCGTCTCCACGTCCTGCAGGGCCTGGAGCACGTTCTGCCGGTAGTCGGCGACCAGCTCGCGGGCGTGGGCGCGGTCGGCCTGCAACTGGCCTTCCAGCAGGCCGCCGTCGAACAGCGGCTGGCTGAGGCTGGCGGCCAGCTGCCAGAGCCCGCCGCCGGTGTGCACGTCGCTGCCGGCGAGGGCGCCTAGGGAGATGTTCGGCAGGAAGGCCGCGCGCGCCGCGCCGACATTGAAGTTGGCCGAGACCAGCCGCGCCTCGGCGGCCTGGATATCCGGCCGCTGGCTCAGCAGGCTGGCCGGCAGCCCGGCGCGCGCCTCGGGCAACTGGACGCCGTCCAGGCCGCTGTGCTGCAGAGCGAAGCCCTCGGGCGCGGCGCCCACCAGCACCGCCAACTGGTAGAGCGCGGCGTCGCGCTGCTGGGCCAGGACGCTGACGTTGGCCTGGAAGTTCTGCAGGGCGTTGCGTTGCTGCTCCACTTCCAGGTCGGAAGAGGAGCCCAGCCGCGACTGCGTCTGCACCAGTTGCAGGATGTTCTCGGCGTCGCTGGCGATGCGCTTGGCCACGGCCAGGCGCTCATCCAGCGAGAGCACCTGGAAGTAGCTGTCGGCGATATCCGCCTGCAGGCCGATGCGCGCCGTCTCCAGGTCGTAGGCCGTGGCTTGGGCCAGCGCCGTGGCGGAATCGGCCAGGGCGCGGTTGCGGCCCCAGAAGTCCAGCTCGTAGCTGGCCTGGGCGTAGAGGTCGTGGGCGTTCTTGCTGCTGTCGTGATCGTGGACGTAGCTGCCGCCCAGGCTCAGGTCCGGGTACAGCGCGGCCCCGGCGACGCGGGCGCTGGCCCGGGCCTGGTCGACCCGCGCCACTGCTGCCTGCAGAGTGAGGCTGTCGCTGCCGGCGCGCTGGATCAGGCTGTCCAGCTCGGCGCTGGCATAGTCCTTCCACCACTGCTGCGGCATCTGGGCGGCGGGCGCGGCGGCATTGTCCCAGTGGCTGGCGACGGGTACGCCGGGCCGCAGGTACTGCGGCACCAGCGAACAAGCCCCGAGCAGGGCCAGGGAAAGGGCGGCGGCCAGCCGGGGCAGGGCGCCGGCGGTGGTTGGGGGCATGGGTTCGTCCTTCTGCGTCCCGCGTGCTGCGGGCTGCTGTGATGGACGAGCCTAGCGCCGGGTAGCTACCGGGCGGTTCTTCCCAAGCTGAATAAAAGTTTAGGTGGCGCTTGGGAGGTTTCCGATTGGCTTTGCGGCTTTTGCCTAACCGTTGGCTGACAACTCCAGAGTTTTGCCGGTTGTACCGTGACGCGGTACATTTCCCTTCAAGGAAGCCGGCCCATGATCGGGAGTTTCAGGGACGCGTGGCTGGAAGCGTTCTTCGTGCGGGACAGGATGCCGCGGCAGATTCCCGCGGATATCCAGGAGCGCCTGTTCCGCAAGCTGCAGATGCTCGACGACGCCACCACGGACGCGGACTTGCGTAGCCTACCCAGCAACCATTTCGAGCGCTTGCAGGGGCGCCTGCGGGTATACCACTCGATCCGGGTGAATCGCCAATGGCGCCTGGTCTTTCATTGGGATGGCGAAAAAGGCGAAGCCTCGGACGTCTACCTCGACAACCATTCGTACCGATGAGGTGCAACGTGATCATCACCGAACGCAAGCCGGTCAGCGTCGGCGAGGTGCTCAGCAGCGAGTTCCTCGATCCGCTAGGCCTGACCCAAGGCCGCCTCGCCGAAGCGATGGGGGTGCAGCGCAAGCTGGTCAACGAACTGTGCAACGACCGGAGGGCAGTGACGGCCGATACCGCGCTGATGCTGGCCCGGGTATTCGGCAACTCTGCGGAGTTCTGGCTCAACCTGCAGCGGCGCAACGACCTGTGGGCGGCGTTGAATTCGCCAGAGCGACGTGCCCGCATAGAGCGGGCTCGGCCATTGAATCGGGCGGCCTGAATGCCAGGTGTGGTGGAGTTGCGGTCCTCATAGGCACGCTTGCAGCTGCGCTGAGGTGTTTTTTGCAGGAGCGGGGCCCTGCCCGCGATTCGCACGCAGTGCGCGCTCCTATATGGGAGTGTATGGGAATGGCGCGCGAGCGGACTCTGTCCGCGATCCCGTCGGCAGGGCCGGTGTTCGGTTGGGGGGGCGATGGGTATCGCTTCGCTCAACCCATCCTACGAAAAGCGCCTTGGCGCGGCCTATTCCGGCGGCGTTTCGCTGAGCATGTAGCCGGCGCCGGGGACCGTGTGGATCAGCGTGCACCCGAAGCCCTGGTCGACCTTCTGCCGCAGGCGGTGGATGTGCTTGTCGATGACGTTGTCGCGCGGGTCGAAGTCGTAGTCCCAGGCGCTTTCCAGCAGCATGCCGCGGGTCACCACCTGGTCGGCGTGGCGCATGAGTTTTTCCAGGATCAGGAACTCGCGCTGCTGCAGCGCGATGCTGTGCCCCTGGCGCTGGGCCACGCGGCCCTCGCAGTCCAGTTGCAGGTCGCCGACCTGCAGGCGCGCGCCGAGCAGGCGGCGGCCGGGGCGGCGCAGCAGGGCGGCCAGGCGGGCGTGGACTTCGACGAAGGCGTAGGGCTTGGCCAGGTAGTCGTCGCAGCCGGCCTGCAGGCCCTCGACGCGGTGGTGGGTGGAGGCCAGGGCGCTGAGCATCAGCACCGGGGTGTCGGAGCCGGCGGCGCGCAGCCGGCGCACCAGTTCCAGGCCGTCCAGGCCGGGCAGGCGGCGGTCCACTACCAGGGCGTCGTAGAGGCTCTCCAGGGCCAGGTCCAGGCCCTGGACGCCATCGCCCGCGGCGTCGACTATGTGGCCGCTCTCGCGCAGGCCCCGCACCAGGTAGCCGGCGGCCTGCGGGTCGTCTTCGATGACCAGGATTCTCAAGGCTGCACCTAAACTTTTGTTCATCTTGGCGCGAGGCCGACGTTCGCCCGCGCCAGACAAAATATACTGCCGAACACCTCCCGCCGCCGCCACGGACCGCGCCCATGACCCAGGTTCTCGTCGTCGAAGACGACCCCGCCACCGCCGCCGAGATCAGCGCCGCGCTGCACGACCACGGCTACCAGGTCAGCCTGGCCGGCAACGGCCGCGACGGCCTGGTGCGGGCCCTGAGCGAAAGCTTCGCGGTGATCGTCCTGGACCGCATGCTGCCCGGCGGCATGGACGGCCTGGCCATGCTCACCGCGCTGCGCTCGGCCGGGGTGGAGACGCCGGTGCTGATCCTCAGCGCGCTCTCCGACCTCGACGAACGCGTGCGCGGCCTGCGCGCCGGCGGCGACGACTACCTGACCAAGCCCTTCGAGTTCATCGAGCTGACCGCCCGCCTGGACGCCCTGACCCGCCGCGCCGCGCGCGGCGGCGAGGCGCGCGACAGCCGCCTGCGCATCGGCAACCTGGACATCGACCTGCTGCGTCGCTCGGTGCGCCGCGGCGAGCGGCCGATCGACCTGGTGCCGCGCGAGTACCAACTGCTGGAGTACCTGGCGCGCCACGCCGGGCAGATCGTCACCCGCACCATGCTCTTCGAGGCGGTGTGGAACTACCGCTACGACGAGCGCACCAACGTCATCGAGGTGCACATCGGCCGCCTGCGGCGCAAGGTCGACATCGACGGCGAGCCGCCGATGATCCACACCGTGCGGGGGGCGGGCTATGTTCTCCGGGCGCCTGAGTGAGATTCCGCGCACCACCAGCTTCCGCGTGGCGCTGCTGTTCCTGCTGCTGTTCGGCGTGGCCTCGCTGGCGCTGTTCGGCTATGTGTACTGGCGCACCGCCGGCTACCTGCGCGCCGAGGTGCAGGCCAACCTGACGCGGCAGATCCACAACCGCGCCGGCCTGGAGCTGCCCGAGCTGCTGCGCGAGGTGCAGGAGCACGCCGCCAAGGACCCCGAGCAGCACTTCCCCCAGGCGCTGTTCGATGCCAGCGGCCGGCGCCTGGCCGGCACCCTCGCCGAGCAGCCGCCGACCACGGCGCTGGACACGCCCATCGAGTTCAGCCGGCGCAGCCTCTCCGGCGGCGAGCGGCGGGTGCGCGGCATCGTCCACCGCATGCCCTCGGGCGAGGTGCTGGTGATCGGTCAGGACATCCAGGACCTGCTGGAATTCGACGAACTGCTGGTCAGCGCCATGGCCTCCGGCGGGGTGCTGATCCTGATCCTCGGCCTGGCCGGCGCGATCATCGCCGGGCGCACCTCGCAGCAGCGCCTGGACGCGGTGACCGGGGCCATCGAGCGGATCGTCAAGGGCGACCTCAGCGAGCGCCTGCCGGTGCGCGGCAGCTCCGACGACGTCGACCGCCTGGCGGTGGTGGTGAACCGCATGCTCGACGAGATCGAACGGCTGATGCATGAGGTGAAGGGCGTGTGCGACGACGTCGCCCACGACCTGCGCACGCCCCTGACGCGCCTGCTCGCCGGCCTGGAGCGCGCGCAGCGGCGCGATTGCAGCAAGGAGGAGTATGCCGCGGCCATCGACCAGGCCATCGAGGACGCCCACGGCCTGCTGCTGACCTTCCGCGCGCTGCTGCGCATCTCCGAGATCGAGGACAGTGCGCGGCGCACCGGCTTCGTCGCGGTGGATCTGACCCAGGTGGCGGCCGACGTGGTCGAGCTGTTCGAGCCCCTGGCCGAGGAGCGCGGCCTGCTCCTGAGCTACAGCGGCCCGGCGCAGCCGGCCTGGCTGCAGGGCGACGCGCACCTGCTGTTCGACGCCCTGAGCAACCTGGTGGACAACGCGCTGAAGTTCACCCCGGCCGAGGGGCGTGTCGAGGTGCGGGTGGAAGCGGGTGAGGATTCGGTGGAAGTGCAGGTGCGCGACAACGGGCCGGGGATTCCCGAGCACGAGCGCGAGGCGGTGCTGCGGCGCTTCTACCGTTCCGAGCGCAGCCGGCATACGCCGGGCAATGGCCTGGGGCTGAGCCTGGTGGCGGCGGTGGCGCGGTTGCATGACCTGGCGATGAGCGTGGGGGATGGGGCCCCGGGGTGTTGGGTGAGTTTGCGGGGGCGGGTGGTTTCGGCGGCGGTGCGGGGGTAGGGCTGGGTGTAGGGGTTGAGCGCGGCTGCCCTCACCCCGGCCCTCTCCCAGAGGGAGAGGGGGCTGCCCTCTGCCTGCTGAAGCATCAGAGCACTCCTGCACCACCGGCTGAGGCCAGGCCATCAGAGCATGCCGAACGGCCCCCTCTCCCTCCGGGAGAGGGTTGGGGTGAGGGGCTCTTGCTCTTTATGCCTTAACCACCTGAAACGCCTCCCCCGTCGCAAAGAAAGCCCCACCCGCCTGGTAATGAATGGTCCGCGACTCCTCGTCCGGAAAATGCCAGCGCCCCTTCGAGAACACCCGCTCGTCCGCATAGGCCGCCACCACCTCGGCGATGAACAGGTCGTACTTCTCCTGGTTGTGCGGCTCGGCGATCACCTTGCATTCCAGGTAGGCCAGGCAGCCTTCGACGATCGGCGCCTGCACCTGGCGGGCGCGGGCGGTGGCGATGTCGTAGCGGGCGAACTTGTCCAGCTCGCCGCCGTTGCTGGAGCCCACCGCCAGGGTGAGTTCGGCCTGGCGCCGCGAGGGCAGCTGGATGACGAAGGCGCCGGAGCCTTCCACCAGGTGCCGCGACCAGGTGTTGCGGTCCAGCACCAGCATCAGCTTGGGCGGGTCGAAGTCCAGCGGCATCACCCAGGCCGCGGCCATCACGTTGGCCACGCCTTCGTATTCGCTGGTGACTATCGTGGACGGGCCATGGTTGAGCAGCAGGTAGGCCTTGGCCAGGGGAACGTCTTGCAGGTGGTTCATGGGTGGTCCTCAGGATCAGAGCAGCAGGCCGTCGACCGGCTCCAGCGGCGCCGGCAGCTCGCTTTCGCCGAGGATCTCCATGACGGCGATCTCCAGGTGGCGGCTCATGGCGTCCAGCGGCAGGTCGTTGGGCTGGGTGTCGAACGGGTCGGCGATCTGGTCGCCGAGGGCATCCAGGCCGAAGAAGGTATAGGCCAGCACGCACACCGCCAGCGGGGTGAACCAGCCGATGCTGTCGACCAGGCAGAACGGCAGCAGGAAGCAGTACACATGGACGATGCGGTGCAGCATCAGGATGTAGGGGTAGGGGATGGGCGTGCCCTTGATCCGCTCGCAGCCGCCGAGCACGTAGGACAGGCGGCTGACCTGCTGGTCGACGTTGGCCAGCAGCATGTCGCTGGCGTTGGCGCGGCGGCCGGCTTCGGCGAAGTCGCGGCCCAGGCGGGCGAGCAGGGCGCTGGCCGGGCCGGGCGTGTGCGCCAGGGCGTCGGCCAGTTCGCTGCCGAGCAGGCGGCGGGCGTCTTCGCTTTGCGGGCGCTCGCGCAACTGGTCGCGCAGCACGTAGGCGAAGGCGGCCAGGCGCTGGGCCAGCAGGCGGCGCCCGGCGTCGTCCAGGCCGGGCAGCAGCGACAGGCTCTGCCGCGCCAGGTTGCGCGACACCACCAGCAGTTCGCCCCAGAGCGTGCGCGCTTCCCAGAAGCGCTGGTAGGCCACGTTGTTGCGGAAGCCGAGGAAGATCGCCAGGGTCAGGCCCCAGAGGGTGAAGGGCGTGGAGGTGATCACCACCTTGTAGTGGTAGAGGGTGCCGTGGGTGGCCACCACCAGCGAGCTGAGCAGCACCGTGTAGAGCACCTTGCGCCAGATGGCCGGGATGATCGAGCCCTTGAGGGAGAACAGCAGCACCCAGAGTGTCGGGGTTTGCGGGCGGAGGATCATGCGCGGGCTTCCAGGCGGGGACACGGAGAGCGCGCATCATAGCCGAGATGGCCGCCGGGGGCAGCGGGGGCGGAGGGCGCAGCGCCCTCCGCCGTGGGCTCAGGCGCCGGTCTGTACCTGCCGGGCCTTGCGTTCGGCCAGTTCGTACAGCTGCCGCGCTTCTTCCAGCAGCGGTGCGAGGCTGGCGGACAGGCGCGCTACGCCCAAAGGCATGGGCATTTCGTCGGCGCTGTCTTCCAGCAGGCGCAGCAGCACGCTGAGGGATTCCAGGCGACGTTCGGCGGTGCCCATCAGATGGTCCACCGGGGCCTGCAGGTTGACGTAGAGCACGTCCTCGTGGGGTTGGGAAAGGGTGGTGAGGGGGATCATGTCAGGCATCGTCTGCCTCCGGATGAGAGGCAGCAGGGCGATGCACACGGATGGCCGGAAATTGCATGTCCATTGCTCCTCGAGTGGGTGAGGAACCGCCTTCCGGAATGGGAGGCGGGGC
>NZ_JWMC01000070.1:0-2569 GCF_000812405.1 Pseudomonas sp. PI1 | reverse complement strand
AACACACAAATTGTTTGGGTGTTATATGGTCAAGCCTCACGGGCAATTAGTATCGGTTAGCTCAACGCCTCACAGCGCTTACACACCCGACCTATCAACGTCGTAGTCTTCGACGGCCCTTCAGGGGAATCAAGTTCCCAGTGAGATCTCATCTTGAGGCTAGTTTCCCGCTTAGATGCTTTCAGCGGTTATCTATTCCGAACATAGCTACCCGGCAGTGCCACTGGCGTGACAACCGGAACACCAGAGGTTCGTCCACTCCGGTCCTCTCGTACTAGGAGCAGCCCCTCTCAAATCTCAAACGTCCACGGCAGATAGGGACCGAACTGTCTCACGACGTTCTAAACCCAGCTCGCGTACCACTTTAAATGGCGAACAGCCATACCCTTGGGACCGGCTTCAGCCCCAGGATGTGATGAGCCGACATCGAGGTGCCAAACACCGCCGTCGATATGAACTCTTGGGCGGTATCAGCCTGTTATCCCCGGAGTACCTTTTATCCGTTGAGCGATGGCCCTTCCATACAGAACCACCGGATCACTAAGACCTACTTTCGTACCTGCTCGACGTGTCTGTCTCGCAGTCAAGCGCGCTTTTGCCTTTATACTCTGCGACCGATTTCCGACCGGTCTGAGCGCACCTTCGTACTCCTCCGTTACTCTTTAGGAGGAGACCGCCCCAGTCAAACTGCCCACCATACACTGTCCTCGATCCGGATCACGGACCAGAGTTAGAACCTCAAGCATGCCAGGGTGGTATTTCAAGGTTGGCTCCACGCGAACTGGCGTCCACGCTTCAAAGCCTCCCACCTATCCTACACAAGCAGGCTCAAAGTCCAGTGCAAAGCTACAGTAAAGGTTCACGGGGTCTTTCCGTCTAGCCGCGGATACACTGCATCTTCACAGCGATTTCAATTTCACTGAGTCTCGGGTGGAGACAGCGCCGCCATCGTTACGCCATTCGTGCAGGTCGGAACTTACCCGACAAGGAATTTCGCTACCTTAGGACCGTTATAGTTACGGCCGCCGTTTACCGGGGCTTCGATCAAGAGCTTCGCTTTCGCTAACCCCATCAATTAACCTTCCGGCACCGGGCAGGCGTCACACCCTATACGTCCACTTTCGTGTTTGCAGAGTGCTGTGTTTTTAATAAACAGTCGCAGCGGCCTGGTATCTTCGACCGGCGTGGGCTTACGCAGTAAATACTTCACCCTCACCGGCGCACCTTCTCCCGAAGTTACGGTGCCATTTTGCCTAGTTCCTTCACCCGAGTTCTCTCAAGCGCCTTGGTATTCTCTACCCGACCACCTGTGTCGGTTTCGGGTACGGTTCCTAGTTACCTGAAGCTTAGAAGCTTTTCCTGGAAGCATGGCATCAACCACTTCGCTCTCTAAAAGAAAGCTCGTCATCAGCTCTCGGCCTTGAACACCCGGATTTGCCTAAGTGCCCAGCCTACAACCTTAAACTTGGACAACCAACGCCAAGCTGGCCTAGCCTTCTCCGTCCCTCCATCGCAGTAACTAGAAGTACAGGAATATTAACCTGTTTCCCATCGACTACGCATTTCTGCCTCGCCTTAGGGGCCGACTAACCCTGCGTCGATTAACGTTGCGCAGGAACCCTTGGTCTTTCGGCGTGGGAGTTTTTCACTCCCATTGTCGTTACTCATGTCAGCATTCGCACTTCTGATACCTCCAGCAAGCTTCTCAACTCACCTTCACAGGCTTACAGAACGCTCCTCTACCGCGCATCTTGCGATGCACCCGTAGCTTCGGTGTGTGGTTTGAGCCCCGTTACATCTTCCGCGCAGGCCGACTCGACTAGTGAGCTATTACGCTTTCTTTAAAGGGTGGCTGCTTCTAAGCCAACCTCCTAGCTGTCTAAGCCTTCCCACATCGTTTACCACTTAACCACAACTTTGGGACCTTAGCTGACGGTCTGGGTTGTTTCCCTTTTCACGACGGACGTTAGCACCCGCCGTGTGTCTCCCACGCTGACACTTCCAGGTATTCGGAGTTTGCATCGGTTTGGTAAGTCGGGATGACCCCCTAGCCGAAACAGTGCTCTACCCCCTGGAGTGATACGTGAGGCGCTACCTAAATAGCTTTCGAGGAGAACCAGCTATCTCCGAGCTTGATTAGCCTTTCACTCCGATCCACAAGTCATCCCCTACCTTTTCAACGGGAGTGGGTTCGGTCCTCCAGTCAGTGTTACCTAACCTTCAACCTGCTCATGGATAGATCGCCCGGTTTCGGGTCTATACCCAGCGACTAAACGCCCTATTAAGACTCGCTTTCGCTACGCCTCCCCTATTCGGTTAAGCTCGCCACTGAATATAAGTCGCTGACCCATTATACAAAAGGTACGCAGTCACCCAACAAGTGGGCTCCCACTGCTTGTACGCATACGGTTTCAGGTTCTATTTCACTCCCCTCTCCGGGGTTCTTTTCGCCTTTCCCTCACGGTACTGGTTCACTATCGGTCAGTCAGTAGTATTTAGCCTTGGAGGATGGTCCCCCCATGTTCAGACAACGTTTCACGTGCGCCGTCCTACTCGATTTCACTTCCTG
>NZ_JWMC01000069.1:0-21135 GCF_000812405.1 Pseudomonas sp. PI1 | reverse complement strand
CGTAGGATGGCGTTGAGCGAAGCGATACCCATCAGCGCAACCGCATGGGTTTCGCAAGCTCAACCCATCCTACGAAGAGCACCTCGGCGCAAGACAGTTGCTCCTACGGGGCGCCTCGAATAGTTACGAAAAAGGCAAAACTGATTAAGCCCGTTCAGTCTTTTTCAAAAATTATTGCGCGTTAACCTATTGATGAACCCACAGGAAAAGCAACCAACGAGGTGTTCATCATGAAACTGCAACTGATCGCCACTGCCCTCCTCGCCAGCGCCACTCTGCTCGGCGCCCAGTCCGGCTTCGCCGAAGAATCGCCGCTGATGCAGAACCGCATGGTCAACCTGAACCAGGCCGCGCTGCAGCATCAGGCCGAGCGGACCGCCAGCCAGCAGCACGACGCTACCCCCGCCCACCAGGGCTGACCGGCGCTCGCCGGCATTCCGACGGCCCCACGCGCCCCGGCTCCGGGACGCGCCAGGCCGCCGGCCACGCCTCAGCCGAGCTTCTCGTCGGCGGCGACTCCCTTGCGATAGACCGCATAGACCACTACGGGGATGTCCAGATGGCCGAGATACCTGTCCAGCAACGGTCGCACATCCTTCCAGTCCAGCCCGCCGACACCGGTGGCCAGGCACGGCAGCGCCAGGCTGCGGACGCCCTCCCCCTCGACGTACTTCGCCAGCTCCCGCAGGCAGTGCCCGACGTTCTCCAGGCTGGCCTTGGCCGGCTTGGCGCTGCGCCCGCTGCCCTGCATGTCCTGGGTGAGCAGGTTGACGATGCCGCGGGTCGAACCGTCGGCGTCCACCCCCGACCAGGCCCAGATGGAGCCCGGCGCGGGCGCCGAGGCATGGGCCGCATGACGGTAGTCGCGGACCAGCGACGGCCAGCGCTCGCGCAGGGCCAGAGCCAGGCCGCTGTCGAACGGGTCCTGGGGCGCGATGCCATGGGCGATGACCTGGGCCTTGCTCAGCAGAATGTCGCCTTCAACTTCTCGAATCATGAATCTTTCCTTGCTCGGTGGAGTACCTCGGAAGCCTTGCCTTGCGCTCCCGTCCATTTCCACGTTACGCCTGGCCGCACCGCGAACCTTGACCCGCATCAAGGCCGCATCCCCCTCGCGGCGGTCGGCAAACCATCAATTCCGCCGATAGTTGAAAGCAACGAACTTCGTTATTCCATCGACCAGACTGCTGGGAAACTGGCCCCACTCCCACTTCCGGCAGCCACCGCCATGCACCGCTCCACCGCCCGCACCCTGCGCAACGGCGCCCTCGCCAGCATCGGCCTGTACAGCATCGTGGTGCTGGTGGCGCTGGCCCTGAGCGGCGGCTTCCAGGGCGCCCGCAACGTCCAGCCGGACGGCGTGGACAAGAGCGCGCTGTTCCAGCGTTTCAACGAAGTGCTGCCCAACGCCCTGGCGGTGCTGCAGCAGAGCCTGCGCCCGCACTCCTGAGCCCCGCGCTGGCGGCCTGCGCCAGCTTGCCCATACTTTGCAGATCGCCGCCGGCGCCCGCCGGCACCGCCCGCCTCCGCCTGCCGGGAGAACGCGCCATGGGTCGAGTCGTCGCATCCGCCGTCTACTGCAAGGGCAAGAAGGTCGCCGATATCCCGCTGGAGGCGGGCTATCGCTGGGCCTGCCAGCCCGACCACTTCGTCTGGACCGGCCTGCAGGAACCCACGCCGGAAGAGCTGATGAACCTGCAGAAGCAGTTCAACCTGCACGAGCTGGCGATCGCCGACGCCCTGGAGAAGCACAGCCGGCCGAAGCTGGAGACCTTCGGCGACGCGCTGTTCATGGTGATCTACTCGCCGGTGCGCGCGGACAGCCGGCTGATGTTCGTGGAAACCCACCTGTTCGCCGGCATCGGCTACATCATCAGCGCCCGCCACGGCTTCTCACAGTCGTACTCGCAGGTGCGCCAGCGCTGCGAGGCGCGCCCGCTGCTGCTGGCCCACGGCACCGACTTCGTGCTCTACGCCCTGCTCGACTTCGTGGTCGGCAACTACGAGCCGGTGGTGGAGGAGATCCGCGGCGAGATCGAGGTGCTGGAGCAGCGCGCCCTGCGCACCTCGCTGAGCCAGGAGGAGATCGAGCGCATCTACGGCCTGCGCCGCGAGGTGCTCAAGCTGCGCCATTACGCGGCGCCCATGGTGGAGATCTGCCAGGAGCTGCAGCGCCTGGACTTCCCCTTCATCGACAAGCAGATGCGCCCCTACTTCCGCGACGTGGCGATCCACGTCAACCGCCTGCTGGAAGACCTCAACTCGCTGCGCGACATCGCCAGCCAGACCATCGAGGTCGGCCTGCTGCTGGAGTCCTCGCGGCAGAGCGTGGTGCAGCGCAAGTTCGCCGCCTGGGCGGCGATCCTCGGCTTGCCCACCGCGGTGGCCGGCATCTACGGGATGAACTTCGAATACATCCCGGAGCTGCACTGGCACTACGGCTACTTCCTGGTGATGGGCCTGTTGGTGATCGGCTGCATCGGGCTGTACGTCAGCTTCAAGCAGGCGGATTGGCTCTGACCTGCCGATCGCGCCGAAGCGCTTGTGTAGGATGGCATCCTGCGCGGAATGCCCTACGCCCGTGCGTCCCTGGAGCCGTAGGAGCGGACCTTGTCCGCGATAGCCGGAGGTGCCGGCGCGATTCGCGGATGAGATCCGCTCCTACAGTTCCAGGAAGCCCCGTAGGATGGGTTGAGCGAAGCGATACCCATCACCATGGCCCGATGGGTTTCGCAAGCTCAACCCATCCTACGAAAAGCACCTCGACGCAGACAGTTGCTCCTACGAAAGGCGGTTCGCCTCGGCGCGTGAATGAAAACGCCGCTCCGGGGAGCGGCGTTGGTGGGCGCAGCGGGCTCAGGCGGCGTTCTGCTCGTCCTTTTTCCGGCCCAGTTGGACGAAGCGCATCATCCATTCGGCCACGGTGGCGCCCTGGTGCTCGCGGTCGAGGCTGTCGATGCCCTTCCGGTAGACCGGCTCGCTGAAGATCTCCCGGCGCAGGTCGAGGATCGCCTGGGAGTAGTCGGCGACGAACTCCGGGTGGCCCTGGAAGCACAGCACCTGGTCGCCGATGGCGTAGGCGGCGTTCGGGCAGAAGTCGCTGCTGGCGATGCGCCGGGCGCCTTCGGGCAGCTGGGTGACCTGGTCCTGGTGGCTGACCAGCAGGGTCAGGTCGTCCAGTTGCGGCTGCATCCACTGCGGCTGCTCTTCGATGCGGTAGTCATGGATGCCCACGCCCCAGCCCTGGTCGGCGCGCTCGGTCTTGCCGCCCAGCAGCAGGGCCAGCAGCTGGTGGCCGAAGCACACGCCCAGCAGCTTGTCGCCGCGCTCGTAGCGGCTCAGTAGGTAGTCCTTGAGCTTGCGGATCCAGGGTTCGTCGCCGAAGGAGTCGTACTTGCTGCCGGTCACCAGGTAGGCGTCGTAGTGCTCGCTGTCGGGCGGGTAATGGCCCTCCACCACGTTGTACACCTTGAACTCGGCGGGCACCGGTTGCTTGGCGAACAGCTGCTGGAACATCCAGCCGTAGCCGGTGTACTGGTCGATCAGCTCGGGACGCAGGATATCGGTTTCCAGAATGCAGATTTGCAGCGTCATGTAGTGGTGGGTTCCTGAGGTTGAGCGGGCACGAACGCGCGCTTTCTTAACAAACTGCACGCCCCGTGAAAACTACACACTGTTTTTTCACGACACAAGATGGCAAAGCCATTCCTTGCATCGGAATTTCAGGGGAAATACCCGAAAAACCGCCGCGCATCAATGCCGGCGGGAACGATGGCGACCGGCTGCTCAGCCGTCCCGCGCCATCCCCAGCGCCTGCGCGGCCTCCAGCACCCAGGCGTACTCGCCCTGCAGGTTGCCCAGGGCCATGGCGTGGACCTCCTCGGCGCTGCGCAGGGTGCCGTGGTAGTCGCGCTGTTCGAAGGCGAAACAGGCATCGGCCACCACGAAGGTGCGAAAGCCCAGGTTGCCGGCGCTGCGCGCGGTGCTTTCCACCGAGTGGTTGGTGCTGACGCCGGCGATTACCAGGGTGTCGATGCCGCGCACCCGCAGCCAGCGCTCCAGGCCGCTGTTGGCGAAGGCGTCGGGGACGTTCTTCTCCAGCACCTGCTCGTGCTCCAGCGGCGCCAGCGCGTCCTGGAACTCCGCCCCCGGCTGCCCCGGCCAGAACGGCGAGCCCGGCGTGCGCGAGATGTGCCGGACGTGCAGCAGCGGCGCCCCGGCCGCGCGCCAGGCGGCCAGGAGCTCGGCGATGCGGGCTTCGGCGTGGGGGTTGTTGCGGGGGACCGGTGTGCTGGCCATGCCTTTTTGCATGTCGATGATGACCAGGGCGGGGGTGTTGGGCATGGTGGGTCCCGGGGGTGATGGGTTTCGCTGCGCTCAACGCCATCCTACGGGGGTCGGGGGGAAGAAAAAACCGGCGGTGGGGGCGGTTTTCGGGGGAGTCGCGTCCTTGCTTTGGCTTTTGCTTTTCGTAGGAGCGAGCTTGCTCGCGAATGGTGCTCGCCGGCGGCCATGGTGTCTCCGGTTGCTCCGTCCCCTCTCCCCAGCCCTCTCCCTGAAGGGAGAGGGGGCTTGTCCGTGCCAAGAGAAGGAATGGCCTCAACCTGAAACCGCCGGCGGGTCCGGCTAACTCAAGAGCATCCGCACACACCGAACGGTCCCCTCTCCCTTCAGGGCGGGGCGCGCAGCCGAGGGTTAGGGAGAGGGAGCGGAGTTCCCCCAGAACACCGCTGCCACAGGTAACTCCCGTTCGCGAGCAAGAACCAGGCGTCCCCCTCGCTCCTACACCAGGCCCATTCAGAAGGTCTCGTTGCGCAACGCCTTGTCCAGCAACAACGCCGGCGGCTCGAAGCGCTCGCCGTACTGCTCGGCCAGGTACTGCGCGCGGGCGATGAAGTCCTGCAGGCCGTACTGGTTGATGAACTGCAGCGCGCCGCCGCTCCAGGCGGCGAAGCCGATGCCGAAGATCGAGCCGATGTTGGCGTCGGCGGTCGACAGCAGCACGCCCTCCTCCACGCAGCGCACCGTCTCGATGGCCTGGACGAAGAGGATGCGGTCGCGCACGTCCTCGGCCGGGATCATGCCATCGGGCTTCTCGAAACGCTGCTTCAGCTCCGGCCACAGGTGCTTCCTGCCGTTGGCGGGGTAGTCGTAGAAGCCGCCGCCGGCCGCCTTGCCCGGGCGCTTGTACTCGTTGAGCATCAGGTCGACCACGGCGAAGGCCGGGTGCTGCGGCAGGGCCTTGCCTTCGGCTTCCAGGTCCTTGCGGGTCTGCTCGCGGATGTGGCTCATCAGGCTCAGCGAAACCTCGTCGCTGATCGCCAGCGGGCCCACCGGCATGCCGGCCTGGCGCGCCTGGTTCTCGATCATCGCCGCCGGCACGCCCTCGCCGAGCATGGCCAGGCCTTCGTTGGTGAAGGTGCCGAACACCCGCGAGGTGAAGAAGCCGCGGCTGTCGTTGACCACGATCGGCGTCTTCCTGATCTGCAGGACGTAGTCGAAGGCTCGGGCCAGGGTGGCGTCGTCGGTCTTCTCGCCGCGGATGATTTCCACCAGCGGCATCTTGTCCACCGGGCTGAAGAAGTGCAGGCCGATGAACTTCTGCGGCTGCGCCACGGCCTGGGCCAGGCCGGTGATCGGCAGGGTCGAGGTGTTGGAGGCGATCACCGCATCGGGCAGCGCGGCGGCCTCGGCGGCGGCGGTGACCTTGCCCTTGAGCGCGCGGTCCTCGAACACCGCCTCGATGATCAGGTCGCAGCCCTCGAAGTCGGCTTCGCTGGCGCTCGGCTTGATGCGGGCGAGGAAGGCATCACGCTTCTCGGCGGTCATCTGGCCCTTGCCGACCTTCTTCTCCAGCAGCGCGGCCGAGTAGGCCTTGCCCTTCTCCGCCGCTTCGATGGAGACGTCCTTGAGCACCACCTCGATGCCGGCGGCGGCCGAGACGTAGGCGATGCCCGCGCCCATCATGCCGGCGCCGAGCACGCCGACCTTCTTCGTCTGCTGCTGCGGGTAGCCCTGCGGGCGCGACTTGCCGGCGTTGATCTCGTTGAGCTGGAACCAGAAGGTGCCGATCATGTTCTTCGCCACCTGGCCGGTGGTCAGCTCGGTGAAGTAGCGCGCCTCGATCAGTTGCGCGGTGTCGAAGTCCACCTGGGCACCTTCGACGGCGGCGCACATGATCTTCTCCGGCGCCGGGAAGCAGCCCTTGGTCTTGTCGCGCAGCACGCTCGGGGCGATGGCCAGCATTTGCGCCACGTTCGGGCTGGACGGGGTGCCGCCGGGGATCTTGTAGCCGGCCGTGTCCCACGGCTGCTTGGCGTTGGGGTTGGCGGCGATCCATTCGCGGGCCTTGGCCAGCATCTCCTCACGGCTGGAGGCCAGCTGGTGGATCAGCCCGGCCTTGAGCGCCTGCTCCGGGCGCACCTTCTTGCCTTCGGCGAGGTACGGCAGGGCCTTTTCCAGGCCCAGCAGGCGCACCATGCGCACTACCCCGCCGCCGCCGGGCAGCAGGCCCAGGGTGACTTCCGGCAGGCCCAGCTGCACGTGGCTTTCGTCCAGGGCGATGCGGTGATGGCAGGCCAGGCAGATTTCCCAGCCGCCGCCCAGGGCCGCGCCGTTGATGGCGGCCACCACCGGCTTGCCGAGGGTCTCCAGGCGGCGCAGCTGGCCCTTGAGCACCAGGATGCCGGCGTAGAAGGCCGGGGCGTCGGCCTTGGTGACCTTGATCAGTTCGTTGAGGTCGCCGCCGGCGAAGAAGGTCTTCTTCGCGGAAGTCAGGATGACGCCGGCGATGGAGTCCTTCTCGGCCTCCAGGCGAGCGACGGTGGCGGCCATGGCCTCGCGGTAGGCGCCATTCATGGTGTTGGCGCTCTGGCCGGGCATGTCCATGGTCAGGACGACTATGTTGTCCTGGCCCTTTTCGTAGCGGATGGCTTCGGTCATTTTTATCTTCTTCCCAGGGTGGGGGATCGCTTCAGGGGCGTCACGAGCGAAGGTCAGGCAAGGCGGAAATTCTTCGGCAAGCGGAGTTGGCTGCAGCCAATGAGCATTCCCGGAGAATTTCCAACGCAGCATGGCCGAGCGCAGTAGCCCATGATCGATCCTTAAACGCGTTCGATGATGGTGGCTATGCCCATGCCGCCGCCCACGCAGAGGGTGGCCAGGCCGTAGCGCAGGTTGCGCCGCTCCAGTTCGTCGAGCAGGGTGCCGAGGATCATGCAGCCGGTGGCGCCCAGGGGGTGGCCCATGGCGATGGAGCCGCCGTTGACGTTGACCTTGCTCTCCGGCACGCCCATGTCCTTCATGAACTTCATCACCACCGAGGCGAAGGCTTCGTTGACCTCGAACAGGTCGATCTCGTCCACCCGCAGGCCGGCCTTGGCCAGGGCCTTGCGGGTGGCCGGCGCGGGGCCGGTGAGCATGATAGTCGGGTCGCTGCTGGTGACCGCGGTGGCGACGATCCGCGCGCGGGCCTTCAGGCCCAGCTCGCGGCCCTTGGCCTCGGAGCCGATGAGCATGGCGGCGGCGCCGTCGACGATGCCCGAGCTGTTGCCCGGGGTGTGCACGTGCTCGATGCGCTCGACGTAGCTGTACTTGCGCAGGGCGGTGGCGTCGAAGCCCATCTGCCCCATCATCTCGAAGCTCGGCTTGAGCGCGCCGAGGCCTTCCAGGGTGGAGTCGGCGCGGATGAATTCGTCGTGGTCGAGGATGACGATGCCGTTCTGGTCGCTGACCGGCACCAGGGACTTACCGAACAGCCCCTCGGCGCGGGCCTTGGCGGCCTTCTGCTGGGAGCGCAGGGCGAAGGCGTCGACGTCGGCGCGGCTGAAGCCTTCCAGGGTGGCGATCAGGTCGGCGCCGATGCCCTGGGGCACGAAGCTGGTGTGCAGGTTGGTTTGCGGGTCCAGCGCCCAGGCGCCGCCGTCCGAGCCCATGGGCACGCGCGACATGGATTCCACGCCGCCCACCAGCACCAGGTCCTCGAAGCCCGAGCGCACCTTCATGGCGCCCAGGTTGACCGCCTCCAGGCCCGAGGCGCAGAAGCGGTTGATCTGCACGCCCGCCACCTGCTCGTCCCAGTCGGCGACCAGGGCGGCGGTCTTGGCGATGTCGGCGCCCTGGTCGCCCACCGGCGTCACGCAGCCCAGGACGATGTCGTCGACCTGCGCGGTGTCCAGTTGGTTGCGCCGCTGCACTTCGCGCAGCAGGCCGGCCATCAGGTCGACCGGCTTGACGCTGTACAGCGCGCCGTCCTTCTTGCCCTTGCCGCGGGGCGTGCGCACCGCGTCGTAAATCAATGCTTCGGTCATGGCGTTCTCTCTTGGGAGTGCTCTCTTGGCGTGGAGGTCACGCAGGCAGCGTGTCGGCCTACCTTAACCGCGCGGTGGCGGCCGGCAATGACCGGATCGCTCAGGCGGATTGACCCCCGCGCTCAGCCGCGCCGACCGGCGGTCGCCTGGCGCACCGCTCTGGGCGGCGCCCCGACGGGCGGTCGGATGAGCGGTCGGGCCGCGAGCCAGAGCCGTCACCGCGTTGTCATATAGATGGAATATGCCTGGAACCATAGGATTTGCTGCCAGATCGTCTAAGCCCGCGCCAGCCGGGGCTTAGACTGAAATTTCGCAGTACCTATGGGACGTCGCTGCCGGGTCTTGCCGGGGCGGCCGGTATGCAAAGCCAAGGTCGCAGCCACCCGGCGCCGGGCCGTATGAGCGCGCGGGAGCGGGCCAACAACAAGAAAGGCGGGAACATCATGATGGATCAACAACCGAAGAAATGGCGGCAGGCCAGCCTGATCGTCTTCGTTACCGCAGTGGTGCTCATCATCCCCAACCTCAGTCGCCTGGTCGGCTAGCCAACCGTCCGCCTGCCGCTGCGAAGCCGGCGTAGCCCGAGGGGCCGCGCCCTCGCAGCGCAGGTGGCAGTGCCGTTCGTCGGCATCCTCTGCTATGTTTGCGCAGCCCATCGCTGGAGCCCGCCCATGCGCTTCATCCTGTCGCTGCTGATCCTGCTTTGCCCCACCGTATTCGCCGCCGAACTGACCCTGGAGCTGCCCGCCGGCACGCGCACGCTGAGCAGCGCCGAGCTGCTGGGCAACGCCCAGGCGCGCAACATCGAGATCAAGGACGACGTGGCCTACAAGCGCACCATGCACTACCGCGCGGTGCCGCTGGCGGCGCTGCTGGAGGGCGTGGACGGCCGCGCCCACGTGCAGGCCGTGGCGCTGGACGGCTTCGCCGCCGAGCTGCCCGCCGCGCCGCTGCTGCAGAAGGACGGCGCGCGGGCCTGGCTGGCCATCGAAGACGAAAAGAAGCCCTGGCCGCCGCTGGGCCAGGACAAGCCTTCGGCCGGGCCCTTCTACCTGGTCTGGACCGACCCGCAGGCCTCGGCCATCGGCCCGGAGCAATGGCCCTTCCAGGTCAGCAGCCTGCGCGTGCTGGATTCGGTGGAAATCCGCTTCCCGGCCCTGGTCCCGGCCAAGGACGCCAGCCCCGACGTGCAGGCCGGCTTCGCCCTGTTCCAGAAGCACTGCCTGGCCTGCCACCGCCTGAACGGCGCCGGCGACGCCCAGTTCGGCCCGGACCTGAACCAGCCCTACAGCCCCACCGAGTACTTCGCCAGGGACTTCCTCCACGCCTACATCCGCGACCCGCAGAGCCTGCGCCGCTGGCCCCAGGCGAAAATGCCCGGCTTCGCCCCGGAAACCCTCGACGACACCGAGCTGGACCAGCTGATCGACTACCTCGCGCACATGGCGGCGCGGCGCCAGGCGCTGATGTAGAGCGCGCCGGCAAGGAAAAAGGCGGACGCTCCACAGGGGCGTCCGCCTTTTTTTCGCACCCAGGGCAGCGCAAACGCCGCCCTCCCCGCCTCACAGCTTGGCGATGGACACCTCGGTGGATTTCACGAAGGCGATCACTTCGCTGCCCACGGCCAGTTCCAGTTCCTTCACGGAGCGGGTGGTGATCACCGAGGTGACGATGCCGGCGGCGGTCTGCACGTCGATTTCCGAGAGCACCGGGCCTTCGAGGATTTCCTTCACGGTGCCCTTGAACTGGTTGCGGACGTTGATGGCTTTGATGGTCATGGCGTTTCTCCTATGGGGAATGTCGGTAGTGCACGGATGAACGGTGGATCAGAGCGCCCAGCGCAGTTGCGTGGGCAGTGGGGATACGGGTTCCGGCTCGGGCGGCAGCGGCGGCAACGCCAGCACGCGGTCGAGCACCTCGGCTTCCAGCGCGGCCAGGCGCGCCGAGCCGCGGGAGCGCGGGCGGGCCAGGTCGACGTTCAGGTCCAGGCCGATCTCGCCTTCCTCGATGAGGATCACCCGGTCGGCGACGGCCACCGCCTCGCTGACGTCGTGGGTGACCAGCAGCACGGTGAAGCCGTGGCGCTGCCAGAGGTTCTCGATCAGCCGCTGCATCTCGATGCGGGTCAGCGCATCCAGCGCGCCCAGCGGCTCGTCCAGCAGCAGCAGGCGCGGCCGGTGGATCAGCGCGCGGGCCAGGGCCACGCGCTGCTTCTGGCCGCCGGACAGGCTGGCCGGCCACTCCCGGGCGCGGTCGGCCAGGCCCACCGCCTCCAGGGCTTCCAGGGCCTGCTTGCGCCAGTCGCCGGACAGGCCCAGGCCGACGTTGTCGATCACCCGCTTCCACGGCAGCAGGCGGGCGTCCTGGAACATCAGACGGGTGCCTTCGCGGGCCTCTTCCAGGGGCGCGGAGCCGGCCAGCAACTCACCTTCGCTGGGGGCGTCGAGGCCGGCCAGCAGGCGCAGCAGGGTGCTCTTGCCGCAGCCGCTGCGGCCGACGATGGCGACGAACTGGCCGGCCGGGATGCGCAGGTCGATGCCCTTGAGCACCTCGCGCTCGCCGAAACGCTTGGCCACGCCGTTCAGCGCCAGCGGGATGCCCTGCTTGAGGTTCTGCGGAGTGCTGAGGGCGTTCATGCCGCACCTCCCTTGGCCTGGTAGGCCGGGTGCCAGCGCAGCCAGACGCGCTCCAGGCCGCGGGCGGCGAGGTCGGCCAGCTTGCCGAGCACGGCGTAGAGCAGGATCGCCAGGACCACCACGTCGGTCTGCAGGAACTCCCGGGCGTTCATCGCCAGGTAGCCGATGCCGGAGCTGGCGGAGATGGTCTCGGCGACGATCAGCGTCAGCCACATGAAGCCCAGGGCGAAGCGCACGCCCACCAGGATCGACGGCAGCGCGCCGGGCAGGATCACCTGGCGGAACAGGGCGAAGCCGGACAGGCCGTAGCTGCGCGCCATCTCCAGCAGCCCCGGATCGATGTTGCGGATGCCGTGGTAGGTGTTCAGGTAGATGGGGAACAGGGTGCCGAGGGCGACCAGGAAGATCTTCGCCGACTCGTCGATGCCGAACCACAGGATCACCAGCGGGATCAGCGCCAGGTGCGGCACGTTGCGGATCATCTGCACCGAGCTGTCGAGGAAGCGCTCGCCCCACTTCGACAGGCCGGTGACCAGGCCCAGGGCCAGGCCGATGGAGCCGCCGATGACGAAGCCGATGGCGGCGCGCCAGGTGCTGATCGCCAGGTGCTGCCAGAGCTCGCCGCTCTTCACCAACTGGTAGCCGGCCTCGACCACCGCGCTGGGCGCCGGCAGGATGCGGCTGGAGAGGAAACCGCCCTCCACCGCCACCTGCCAGACCAGCACCAGAGCCACCGGCAAGGCCCAGGGCGCCAGGCGCTGGGCCACTTGGTTGAGAGTATTTGTCTTCATGTCTTGTGCTTCTCCGGGTTGCTCGCGGGGTGCGCGAGCAAGCTCGCTCCTACGAGGTCGACTTCAGCTCTGCGCGGCCTGCTGCTTGGGCAGGATGTCGTTGGCCACCATCTCGCCGAAGGGGCTGACGTAGCCGCGGGCTTCGGGCTGCTGCGGGCGGGCGAGGTCCAGGTGCGGGAACAGCAGTTCGGCGACGCGGTAGGACTCTTCCAGGTGCGGGTAGCCGGAGAAGATGAAGGTGTCGATGCCCAGCTCGGCGTATTCCTTCACCCGCGCGGCCACGGTCGGGCCGTCGCCGACCAGCGCGGTGCCGGCGCCGCCGCGCACCAGGCCGACGCCGGCCCAGAGGTTGGGCGAGACTTCCAGGTTGTCCTTGCTGCCGCCGTGCAGGGCGGCCATGCGCTGCTGGCCCACCGAGTCGAAGCGGGCGAGCGAGGCCTGGGCGCGGTCGATGGTGTCCTGGTCGAGGTGGCTGATCAGGCGGTCGGCGGCCTTCCAGGCTTCCTCGTTGGTTTCCCGCACGATCACGTGCAGGCGGATGCCGAAGCGCACGCTGCGGCCCAGTTTGGCGGCCTTCTCGCGGACCTGGGCGATCTTCTCGGCCACCGCGGCCGGCGGCTCGCCCCAGGTCAGGTACAGTTCGACCTGCTCGGCGGCGAGGTCCTGGGCGGCTTCCGAGGAGCCGCCGAAGTACAGCGGCGGGCGCGGCTGCTGGATCGGCGGGTAGAGCAGCTTGGC
This sequence comes from Pseudomonas sp. PI1, assembly GCF_000812405.1. Taxonomy (NCBI): domain Bacteria; kingdom Pseudomonadati; phylum Pseudomonadota; class Gammaproteobacteria; order Pseudomonadales; family Pseudomonadaceae; genus Pseudomonas; species Pseudomonas sp. PI1. Next base: position 8,661 of record NZ_JWMC01000069.1, on the reverse strand, counting down.
GCCCTGTACCTGGATGTGCTTGCCGTCGTAGTCGACGGTCTCGCCTTCCAGCACGCGGCGCCAGATACGGGTGAATTCGACGGAGGCCTCGTAGCGCTCCTCGTGGTTCAGGTGCAGGCCGTCGCCAGCCAGCTCGTCCGGGTCGCCGCCGGTGACCAGGTTGAACAGCGCGCGGCCGTTGGACAGGCGGTCGAGGGTCGCTGCCTGGCGCGCGGCCACAGTCGGCGAAATGATCCCCGGGCGCAGCGCCACCAGGAACTTCAGGCGCTGGGTCACCGGGATCAGCGAGGCGGCGACCAGCCAGGAGTCCTCGCAGGAGCGCCCGGTGGGGATCAGCACGCCGCCGAAGCCGAGGCGGTCGGCGGCCTGGGCCACCTGCTGCAGGTAGCCGTGGTCGACCGCGCGGGCGCCCTCGGCGGTGCCAAGGTAATGGCCGTCGCCGTGGGTGGGAAGGAACCAGAAGATGTTGAGGCTCATCGCTATAACTCCAGATTGAGCGCGCCGGCGTGGCGTAGCCGCGCGATGATGGGGTGTCGGAATCGGGTGAAGTCGCTGGGTTCCCGCGAACGCGGGAACCCAATGAACGCTTACTGCGCCTGGGCCACCTTGGCCTTGCTGTCCGCCGGCGGCGTCCAGACCACGTCCTTGATGCTCAGCGCCTTGGGAATCAGCTTCAGCTGGGTGAAGGCGTCGGCGATCTTCTGCTGCTTGGCCACCACCTCGGGGGTGATGAACTGCGCGCCGTAGCCCTGGCGCTTGACCGCGGTGAGGGTGATGTCGGCGGGCAGGCCGAGCAGCGGGGCCACCTGTTCGGTGACCTGCTCGGGGTTCTTCTGCGACCACTCGCCCACCGAGCGCACTTCTTCCACCAGGGTGGTCAGCACCTGCGGGTGCTCCTTGGCGTAGGTGCGAGTGGCCAGGTAGAACTGGTGGTTGTCGGCCAGGCCGCGGGCGTCGACCAGGGTGCGGGCGTGCAGCTGCTTCTCGGCGGCGGCCTGGTACGGGTCCCAGATCACCCAGGCGTCGACGGCGCCGCGCTCGAAGGCGGCGCGGGCGTCGGCCGGCGGCAGGTACACCGGCTGGATGTCGCTGTACTTCAGGCCGTTCTCCTCCAGGGCGCGCACCAGCAGGTAGTGCACGTTGGAGCCCTTGTTCAGGGCGACCTTCCTGCCCTTGAGCTCGGCTACGGATTTGATCGGCGAGTCCTTGGGCAGCAGGATGGCCTCGCTGGTGGGCGCCGGCGGCTCGTTGGCGACGTAGACCAGGTCGGCGCCGGCGGCCTGGGCGAACACCGGCGGCGTCTCGCCGGTGACGCCGAAGTCGATGCTGCCGACGTTCAGCCCTTCCAGCAGCTGCGGGCCGCCGGGGAATTCCGTCCACTGCACCTTGATGCCCTGCTCGGCCAGGCGCTTCTCCAGCGTGCCGCGGGCCTTGAGCAGCACCAGGGTGCCGTACTTCTGGTAGCCGATACGCAGGGTACCGGGTTGTTCTTCGGCTTGGGCGCCGTGGGCCAGGGCCGCGATCAGCAGGGCCGCCAGTCCACCACGCAAAGTGAGGTTGCGCATTGCATGCTCCTTTGTCGTTGTGTGCTCGCCGGACCTGCGCTCCCGTTGGCGGAATGCTGAGGTCCTGGTTTCTTGTCGTCTGGCAGTCACGCACCTGCCTATTCGAGGCTCGGTAGCGCTCCGCGCTTTTTCTTGCAGCTTGTCGCTTGCAGCCTGCAGCCGCTTCTTTCAAATACTCCAGCGCGCCTTGAGCAACCGCTCGCTGAGCAGGTTCGGGTCGATCGGCCGGGGCCGCCGCGCCAGAGCGCCGTGGAACTGTTCCAGGGACTCCAGCAGGCGTCGCTCCAGGGCCGGCTCCAGCTGCGCCGGCGCATCGGCCGTGGCATAGGCGATCTGCGAATCCTCGGCGAACACGCCGTGGAGCATCTCCTGGGCCTTCAGCGCCGCCAGCACCGGCTTGAGCGCGTAGTCCACGGCGAGCATGTGGGCGTTGCTGCCGCCGGTGGCCAGGGGCAGCACCACCTTGTGGCTCAGGGCGCGCTCGGGCAGCAGGTCCAGCAGCACCTTGAGGGCGCCGGCGATGGAGGCCTTGTACACCGGGGTGGCGATCACCAGGCCGTCGGCCCGCGCCACCTGTTCCAGCAGCTCCAGCACCTGGGGGCTGTCGAAGCGGGCATGCAGCAGGTCCTCGGCGGCGAAGTCGCGCACCTGGTAGGAGCGCACCTCCACCCCACGCTCATGCAGCCACCGGCGGGCAACGTCCAGCAGGACCGCGGAACGGGAGCGCTGGCTCGGACTGCCGGCGAGGGTCACCACATACATTGCACGCTTCCTTATAACTGAAAGAGCCGACTTGAAGCCGGCTCGCTAACCAACGTGCATAGACCTTAACAGGGGATTTGATATTCCAATAAATGTTATTTATTCATTTACTTATAACTTAAAGAAAGACTGTAGGAGCGAGCTTGTTCGCGAACGGGAGTTACTTGTGGCAGCGGTGTTCTGGGGGGATTCCGCTCCCTCTCCCTAACCCTCTCCCTGAAGGGAGAGGGGACCGTTCGGAGTGCTTTGGTATTCCTGAGTCAGCCGGCAATCTCGGCTATCCGGCTGAATCTGACCTTCCCGCTGGCATGGACAAGCCCCCTCTCCCTTCAGGGAGAGGGCTGGGGAGAGGGCGCTCTTGAACCCAGCACCTACGCCACCAGCAAACGCCAATTCGCGAGCAAGTTCGCTCCTACGAACAGCGCGGCATCTAGATCACATGGGAATGCTGCAACTCCGTCAGCGCCTCTCCCCGCAGATACGCCAGCTCCACCGCGCGGCGGTCGCGGGGGCGTTGCAGGGGCACCGGGAACTCGCGGCGCAGGCGGCTCGGGGCGCCGCCCAGGAGCAGCACGCGGTCGCCCAGGTAGAAGGCCTCGTCGAGGTCGTGGGTGACCAGCAAGATGCTGATGTCGTATTCCAGGGCCAGTTGCTGGATCAGGTCCTGCAGGCGCAGGCGGGTGAAGGCGTCCACCGCGCTGAAGGGTTCGTCCAGTAGCAGCACCTGCGGGCGGCCGTAGAGCCCGCGGGCGATGGCCGCGCGCTGGGCCATGCCGCCGGAGAGCTGCTTGGGCAGCAGGCCGCCCTTGCCTTCCAGGCCGACGTCGCGCAGCAGCCGGGCGATGCGCTGGTCGTCGGCCAGCCAGCCGTCGGCGAAACCGACGTTCTGCGCCACCGTCAGCCAGGGCAGCAGGCGCGGCTCCTGGAACACCACGCCGATGCCGCCGCCGCGGCCGCTCTCGCCGTCCGGGCCGAAGCCCAGCAGCGGGTTGCGCTGCAGCTGCCCGGCGAAGTCGGCGTCCAGGCCGGCGGCGATGCGCAGCAGGGTGCTCTTGCCGCAGCCGCTGGGGCCCAGCAGGCTGACCACCTCCCCCGGCGCCAGCGCCAGGCTGACGTCGTCGAGCACGCGCAGGCCGTCGAAGCTCTTGCGGATGTTGTTGAGTTCCAGCAGCGCGCTCATGCCTTGCCCTCCAGGCCTTCGAAGCTGTCGCGCCAGGCCAGGGCGCGGCGTTCCACGGCCTTGAGCAGGCCGTCGCTGAGCTTGCCGAGCACGGCCAGGACCAGGATGGCGGCGATGACGATGTCCGGCCGCGAGGTTTCGCGGCCGTCGCTGAGCAGGTAGCCCAGGCCACGGGTGGCGGCGATCAGCTCGGCGGCGACGAGAAACATCCAGCTCAGGCTGAGGGCGCCGCGCAGCCCGGTGAACAGGCTCGGCAGCGCCGCCGGCAGGAGGATGCGCCGCGCCAGGGTGAAGGTGGACAGATGGTACAGCCGGCCCAGCTCCACCCACTTGCGGTCCACCCCGCGCACACCGGCGACCAGCGCCAGGTACACCGGGAAAAAGGCGCCGAGGGCGATGAGCACCACCTTGGGCGTCTCGTCGATGCCCAGCCAGAGCAGCAGCAAGGGCACCCAGGCCAGGCTGGGGATGGCCCGCAGGGCCTGGAAGCTCGGCTCCAGGTAGGCCTCGGCGCGCTGGCTGAGGCCGACCCAGGTGCCGATCAGCAGGGCGGCGAAGGAGCCGATGGCGAAACCGCTGGCCACCCGCGCCAGGCTGGCGCCGATGTGCTGCCACAGCTCGCCATGGGCCAGTTGCCAGAGGGTGAGCGCGACGCTGCTGGGCGCCGGCATCTGGTTCTCCGCCAGCCAGCCGGCGCGCACCGCGATCTCCAGCACGGCGCACAGCAGCAGCGGCAGCACCCAGGCCCGCCAGCGCAGCGGGCGCGGCCGCAGCGACAGGGCCAGGCGGCGGCTACGGCCCAGGTCGAGGGGCTGGCTCGGCACACCCATGGTTCATTCCGCCCTGGCCAGGGGTTGCTTGCCGATGACCTCGCCGGCCAGTTGCGGGTCGATCAACTGGTCCACCACCTTGGCCACGTCGGTGCCGGGGCGCACCAGTTGCTCGTCCACCAGGATGGGCGCGGCGGCCTTGAGCGCGGCGACCTGCTCGGCGCCGGGCAGCGGCTGGCTGAAGTCGGTGCGCGAGAGCTGCAGCCTGGCCACTTCCAGCGGCAGCTTGGCCTCCTCGGCCAGCAGCCTGGCGGTCTCCTCCGGATGCTCGATGGCCCAGTGGCGGGCCCGCTCGTAAGCGCCGATGACCTGCTTGATCAGTTGCGGCTGCTCACGGGCGAAACGCTCGGTGACGCTGAGCACGCCGTAGCTGTTGAAACTCACGTTGCGGTACAGCAGGCGCGAGCCGGCCTGCAGCTCGCTGGCCGCCATATGCGGGTCGAGCCCGGCCCAGGCGTCCACCTGGCCGCGCTCCAGCGCGGTGCGGCCGTCGGGGTGCTGCAGGTGGACGATCTCCACGTCGCCCTTGCCCAGGCCGGCGCTCTGCAGGCTGCGCAACAGGAACAGGTAGGGGTCGGTGCCCTTGGTGGCGGCCACCTTGTGGCCCTTTAAGTCGGCCAGGGATTTCAGCGGCGAGTCCTTGGGCACCACCAGCGCGGTCCATTCCGGGCGCGAGGCGATGTACACGGTCTTCAGCGGGCTGCCGTTGGCGCGGCTGAGCACCGCGGCCAGCCCGGCGGTGGAAGCGAAGTCGGTGCTGCCGGCGTTGAGGTATTCCAGCGAGCGGTTGCTGCCCTGGCTGAACACCCAGCGCACCTCGGTGCCCTGGGGCTTGAGCACGTCTTCCAGCCAGCCGAAGTGCCTGAGCACCAGGCTGGTGGGCGCGTAGTAGGCGTAGTCCAGGCGGACTTCCCTTGGCGTTTGTGCGCAAGCGGTGGCAGTGAAGGCGCCGAACGGCAGACACGCCAGGAGAGCGGCGGTCAGGCTGCGGCGCCAGGTGGACGGACCCATGGTCGATCTCCTTGGCGGCGTGGCTGACGTCTTCTCCCCGTGTGGCGGGCAAGTCAGAGCGGGAAAACAAAGCGCGGCGCGAGGCCGGGCGGGAACGGAAAAAAAGGCGGCCGGCGAACCGGCCGAATACCCTACTCGTGGTTTGGAACAACGGCGCGGCTACGCGGGGCAGCCGCGGGAAAATCAGCGGTTGGGCTGCGGGGTCAGGCGCAGGTACGGCTTGACCGCGCGGTAGCCTTTGGGGAAACGCTGGCGAATCTCGTCCTCGTCTTTCAGCGAGGGCACGATGACCACCTCGTCGCCGTCCTGCCAGTTGCCGGGCGTGGCGACCTTGTGGTTGTCGGTCAGTTGCAGCGAGTCCACCACCCGCAGGATCTCGTTGAAGTTGCGCCCGGTGCTGGCCGGGTAGGTGATGGTCAGGCGCACCTTCTTGTTCGGGTCGATGACGAACAGCGAACGCACGGTCAGGGTGTCGTTGGCGTTCGGGTGGATCAGGTCGTACAGCTCGGAGACCTTGCGGTCGGCGTCGGCGATGATCGGGAAGTTGACTACGGTGTTCTGGGTTTCGTTGATGTCGTCGATCCACTTCACGTGGGACTCCACCGGGTCAACCGACAGCGCGATCACCTTGACGCCGCGCTGGGCGAAGTCATCCTTGAGCTTGGCGGTCAGGCCCAGCTCGGTGGTGCACACCGGGGTGAAGTCCGCCGGGTGGGAGAAGAGAATGCCCCAGCTGTCGCCGAGCCATTCGTGGAAACGGATGCGGCCTTCGCTGGATTCCTGTTCGAAGTCGGGGGCGATGTCGCCGAGACGCAGACTCATGGGTTGGGCTCCTGGTTCGTGTGGGGTTCACTATGCACAAGGCCGGATTGCATTAAAAAGAATATATTTTGATTTTCTTATAACCAAAAAGACATGCAGCCGCCTGGCCTCGCGCCACTGGCCATTGAGCATAGCCGCCAAGGCCCCCGCCGCCGTCCATTCGTCGCCTGCGCCCCGCCGCCGCCCGGCCTGACTACACTGAAATCATTAACCCGCAAGGTGTGGGAGGTATCTTCATGTTCGGTAAACGAGTGACTGACGGCGAGCCGGGCACCCACTATCGGAGCGACCGGATCAGCGCGGTCAATGGCCAGTACTTCTTCTCGACCCGCGAAGGCACGCTGGAAGGGCCGTTCTTCACCCGCTTCGATGCGGAACGCGAGGTGATGCAGTACATCAGCCGGATGCAGCAGGCCGCCGGGTTGTATGCGCGGGTGGCGCAGTAGGTGTCGTTCGGATCATGAACCCCGGCCTGGTGCCGGGGTTTTTCTTTGGGTGTCTTCCGGGGGCAGGTTGTTTTCGTAGGAGCGAGGGGGGCGCCTAGCTCTTGCTCGCGAACGGAGTTACCCGGCGGCTACGGTGCAAGCGTTGACGCCGGCCCCTCTCCCTAACCCTCGGCTGCGCGCCCCGCCCTGAAGGGAGAGGGGACCGTTCGGTGTGCTCGGGTATTTCGGCGTTAGCCGGCTACCGCAAAGTTTCCGACTGACGCCAAATCTTCTCTCGGCACGGACAAGCCCCCTCCCTTCAGGGCGGGGCGCGCAGCCGAGGGCTGGGGAGAGGGAGCGGAGTCAACCCAACGTACCAGCGTCCTCGGGAAACTCTCGTTCGCGAGCAAGAGCTAGGCGCCCCCCTCGCTCCTACGAAAAGCCAAAGCGCATTCGCTCTGGCTTTTGCTCTTGAGACTTCCAGAGAAACATCCGCGCACTCCGAAACGCCCCTTCAGAAGGCCGAGCGAAACCGGCGCTCAGGAGGTCATGCGACATGGATGTCGCGAGAGCCCCGATGGGCTACAGGGACGTACCTCGGGGCGGGCCTCCGTGGCGGGGGAATTCGCGAGGGTAGCCCGGCTCCATCGGGCCCGTATGTCGGGGCAAGCCTTTTTGGTTCCTTTTGTGGCGATTGACAAAAGGGACTCGCCCGAGGGGGCGAAACAAGACGGTCGGGCAGACTCGGTGCGGCGCAGAAACACCCAAGCCAAGGCAACTGGGTCATTCCCCTTCGGGCCAGCGCAAGTATTGTTCGCGGCAATGACGAGCTTAAGGCCGGAGAGGGGCAAGCTTCGCGAGCCAAGCCATAACCCCAAATGAAAAATACCGCTTCCCCCAGGCAGAGAAACGGCATCCTTTCTTAAGTGAACAGCATTACGGCTGGTGCCGGGGTTTTTCTTTGGGTGTCTTCCGGGGGCAGGTTCTTTTCGTAATTGGATGGACTCACCCTCACCGAGGCGTCGAGGCGCCACGGTGGCGGTCTAAGAAGCCACCGACAGTGAGGGTGAGTCCATGAAAAAGCATACGACGATGAATAAGCCGGTGTCTGCAACCGATGTATCGGTGTGCACGACAGTCGCCGTGGATCTGGCGAAAAAGGTCTTCCAGGTGGCGGGGGAAGACGCCCTGGGTCAACTGGCGTACGAACAGCGAATCAAGTCGCGTGAAGCGTTTCAGGCGTTTCTGCAGAAGCTGCCGGAGGGCGTGACGGTGCTGATGGAGACCGGCCCTGGAGCACAGGCCTGGGCTCGGCTGCTGCAGGCGCAGGGCAACCCGGTGCGTATCCTTCCGGCCCAGCGGGTGGCCGAGCACCGGAGCGGAGCGAAGAATGATCGCAATGATGCCCACGCCATTCTGCGGGCGGGCCGGGATAGCAGTATTGCGTCGGTGCCGGTGAAGAGCGTCGCGGCACTGGCGATGCAGGCCTGGCACCGTGTCCGGCGGGGCTATGTGCAGCGGCGCACCGCCATGGGTAATCAGATCCGCGGGCTGCTGCTGGAGCAGGGTATCGCCCTGGCGCAGGGGGATGTGGGCTTGAAGCAAGGTGTCACCCGGGTGCTGGAAGACGCCCGCCAGCCGTTGCCGGCGCTGCTGCGCGAGCTGATCGACGAGATGCTGAACGAATGGCAACGGCTGGGCGAGCGTATCGCCGCGCTGACCGGGCGTCTGGAAGCCTGTGCCGCCGCCGACCCGACAGCGAAACGGCTGATGACGGTACGTGGTATCGGTCCGATCACGGCCACGGCCTTGCTGGCCAAACAGGTCGAGCCGGAACGTTTCGCCAATGCGCGTCAGTTCGCTGCCTACTTCGGTATCGTGCCCGACCAGCACAGCAGCGGGCAGAAGGTACGGCTGGGCAAGATGACCAAACGTGGCGACGCCTATGTGCGCAGCCTGATGGTCGTGGGCTCGCATGCGGTGTTGAAGCAACTGCGGCCCGATTCCGAACACCCGGACGATCGGCGCCTGCAGCGCTGGCTACAACGCCTGGGGCGCAAGGGCGC
>NZ_JWMC01000068.1:0-150615 GCF_000812405.1 Pseudomonas sp. PI1 | reverse complement strand
CCCCCAACAAAAAACCCCCGCCATTGGCGGGGCTTTTTCATGGGCGCTATCGGTCAGGCGGCGTCGGCCGCGTAGCCGGCGGCGCGCTGCTGGGCCTTGCGACGGTTCGCCACCAGCAGCCCGGAACACACGACCACGATGGTCAGCAGGGCGGTGGCGACCACCTCCATGCGGTGGTCCGGGCGGATCATCATGGTTACCAGCGCGCCGGCGATGAACAGGATCACCGCCCAGGTCAGCCAGGGGAACAGCCACATCTTCAGCGTCAGCTGGTGGCCTTGGGCGAGCAGCTTCTTGCGCATGTTCAGTTGCGAGATGGCGATCACCAGGTACACCAGCAGGGCGATGGCGCCGGAGCTGGCCAGCAGGAAGTTGAACACTTCGGCCGGGGCCAGGTAGTTGGCGAAGGTGCACAGGAAGGCCATGGCGGTGGACAGCAGCACGGCGTACACCGGGGTGCGGCTGGCGCTGGTCACCTGGGCGATGCGCGGGGCGTCGCCGCGCTTGCTCAGCGAGTACATCATCCGCGAGGCGGTGTAGAGCGCCGAGTTCAGGCAACTGGTCACCGAGACCAGGACGATGATGTCGACGATCAGCTTGGCGTAGGGCACGTGCAGGTGCTCCAGCACGGTCTGGTAGGAGCCCATGCTCACCAGGCGCGGGTCGTTCCACGGCACCAGGCAGACCACGATCAGGATCGACAGCAGGTAGAACAGGGCGATCCGCCAGATCACCGAGTTGGTGGCGCGGGTGATCTGCTGCGCCGGGTCCTTGGACTCGGTGGCGGCGATGGTGACGATCTCCGAGCCCATGAAGGAGAACATGGTGGTCAGCAGGGCCGCCAGCACGGCGCCCCAGCCCTTGGGCAGGAAGCCGCCCTCGGCGTACAGGTGGCTGATGCCGCTGACCTCGGGGTTCGGCGAGACGCCGAAGATGGCCGCGCAACCCATGACCAGGAAGGCGATGATCGAGCCGACCTTGATCAGTGCCAGCCAGAACTCGAACTCACCGTAGTTCTTCACGCTGAACAGGTTGGTCACGGTCAGCGCCGCGGTGATCACGAAGGCCAGGACCCAGATCGGCGCGCCGGGGATCCAGGCGTGGATGATGGCGGCGGCGGCGTTGGCCTCCAGCGGGATCACCAGCACCCAGAACCACCAGTACAGCCAGCCGATGGTGAAGCCGGCCCAGTGGCCGATGGCGCGGTCGGCGTAGGTGGAGAAGGAGCCGCTGTCCGGCTGGGCGACGGCCATTTCGGCCAGCATGCGCATGACCAGGACCACCAGCAGGCCGGCGACCAGGTAGGAAACCATGACACCCGGGCCTGCTTCGGCGATGGCGTGGCCGGAGCCGACGAAGAGGCCGGCGCCGATGGCCCCGGCGATGGACAACATGGTGACGTGGCGGTTCTTCAGGCCCTGGGCCAGACCGGCGGATGGGGTACTGCTCATGCGTTACCTACAGCGAGAAAAGGAAGGAAATGCGTCCTGCGCAGCCGAAGCCGTTTTGATAATCCAACGAGGTGTTCCTTTTCCTGAACGCAAGATGCGCGCCATATTTTGTTACGACCTTGGTCGTAGGCGCGAAAAAAGTTGGGTAGAAGTGCCACGACGCCCCGGGATAGGGGCGTCGCGATCATGGGAATGTCATATCCATAGGCGACACTGGCATATCTGTCGCCGACAGAATCGGAACTGAGTGTGTAGAAAATACTCAGTTGTGCGGGGTGCTCAGCGCGGGAAGGGTGCGCGGTAACACTGCCAGACGCGCCAGGTGCAACGCCACCAGCACGGCGATGCTCAGCAGCGCGGCGATGAACAGGCCGACGCCGGTCCAGCCGAAGTGGTGCCAGAACACCCCGCCGGTGGTGCCGGCCACGCTGGAGCCCAGGTAATAGCTGAACAGGTACAGCGACGAGGCCTGGCCCTTGGCCTTGAGCGCGCGGCGGCCGATCCAGCTGCTGGCCACCGAGTGCGCGGCGAAGAAGCCGAAGGTGAACAGCAGCATGCCCGCGACTATCAGCGGCAGCGCCGGCAGCAGGGTCAGCAGCAGGCCGCTGAGCATCAGCACTATCACCGCCCAGAGCACCTTGCGCCGGCCCAGGCGGTCGGCCAGCGAGCCGACCCAGGCGGAGCTGTAAATGCCCACCAGGTACACCAGCGAGAGCACGCCGACCACGGCCTGGCTGAGGTGGTACGGATCGGCCAGCAGGCGGTAGCCGATGTAGTTGAACAGGGTGACGAAGGCGCCCATCAGCAGGAAGCCCTCGAGGAACAGCCAGGGCAGGCCGGCGTCGCGCAGGTGCGAGGCGAAGCCGTCGGCCAGTTGCCGGAGGTTCAGCGGGGTGGGGCGGAAGTTGCGCGACTCCGGGAGAATGCGCCAGAACACCACGGCCGCCACCAGGGCCAGGCCGCCGAGGATGGCGATGGCCGCGTGCCAGGACATGAAGTCCACCAGCACGCCGGTGATCAGCCGCCCGCTCATGCCGCCGATGGCGTTGCCGCCGATGTACAGCCCCATGGACAGGCCGATGTGCTGCGGGTGGATTTCCTCGCTCAGGTAGGTCATGCCCACCGCCGCCAGGCCGCTGAGCGACAGCCCGACCAGCGCGCGCATGGCCAGCACCCCGTGCCATGTCGGCATCACCGCGCTGGCCAGGGTGAAGAGGGCGGCGAAGGCCAGCGAGGCGACCATGATCGGCTTGCGCCCGATGGCGTCGGAAATCGGCCCGGTGACCAGCAGGCCGAGGGCCATCATGATGGTCGCGATGGACAGCACCAGGCTGCTCTGCGCGGCGCTGAGGGCGAAGGTCTGCGACAGCACCGGCATCATCGGCTGCACGCAGTAGAGCAGGGCGAAGGTGGCGAAGCCGCCGGAGAACAGCGCAAGCGAGGTGCGCATGAAGGCCGGGGTGCCTTTCTCGATGTAGCTCTCGATGTCGTTCACGGCGCCGGCCAGCGCCTGGTTGGCCGCCTCGGCGGCCTGCAGCAAGGCGGGTTCGGAATCCGACGAAGCCCGCACGGCAGAGTGACTCACAACTCACCTCGATTCTGGAAAGGGGTGTGCCTCGCGGCGAGCGAAATCGGCCCGCGCAGCCAGGCTGGCAGAAAGTGGAAAGTCGTTATTGGGCTTGTGTGACAAGGATAAGGAAGGGCTTTTATTATTTCCAATATATTGATCGACACGTTTGATATGTAATTCGACTCATTCGGAGTTCCCATGGAGCTGCGTCACCTGCGTTACTTCATCGCCGTCGCCGAGGAACTGCATTTCGGCCGCGCCGCCGAGGCCCTGGGCATCTCCCAGCCGCCGCTGAGCCAGCAGATCCAGGCGCTGGAGGAGGAGATAGGCGCGCGCCTGCTGGAGCGCACCAACCGTCGGGTGGCGCTGACCGAAGCCGGCCGGCTGTTCCTCGACGAGGCCCGCCAGGTGTTGGCCCAGGTCGACCGCGCGGTGCTGCTGGCGCGCCGCGCGCACCAGGGCGAACTGGGCGAGTTGCGCATCGGCTTCACCGCCTCGGCGCCCTTCACCTCGGCCATCCCGCGCAGCATCCACGCCTTCCGCCAGGCCTACCCGGAAGTGCACCTGGACCTGCAGGAGATGAGCAGCCGGCAGATCGTCGAAGCGCTGCAGGAAGAGCGCCTGCAGGTCGGGGTGATCCGCTCCTTCCAGCTGCCGGCCTCGCTGGAGGCGGTGGAGCTGTTCAGCGAACCGCTGGTGGCGGTGCTGCGCGCCGACCACCCGCTGGCCCGCGAGTCGCTGGAGGGCCTGGAACTGGCGGCGCTGGCCGAGGAGCCCTTCGTGTTCTTCCCGCGCAGCTATGGCACCGGGCTGTACGACCAGTTGCAGGCGCTGGCCCGGCAAGCCGGGTTCACCCCGCGTATCAGCCAGGAGGCCGGCGAGGCCATGACCATCATCGGCCTGGTGGCGGCGGGCCTGGGGGTTTCCATGCTGCCAGGCTCGTTCCGCCGCACGCGGGTGGACGGGGTGGTCTACCGCACCCTGCTGGACCCCGGCGCGACCAGCTCGGTATGGCTGGTGCGGCGGCGCAGCGAGAGGTCCCCGGCGGCGCTGGCCTTCATCGAGCTGGTCACCCGCGGCGCGGCGGCCTAGGCGCCGCCCGACGGCATGCGCAAGTGCTCGCCCTTGTCATGGGCATTGCATAGAATCCGCTGTCACTTGAACGGCTTGGAGGGGTGCTCATGCGTCGCGTGGTTTTCAATCAGAAGGGCGGGGTCGGCAAGTCGAGCATTGCCTGCAACCTGGCCGCCGTGAGCGCCGCCGAGGGCTACCGCACGCTGCTGGTGGATCTGGACGCCCAGGGCAATTCCACCCATTACCTCACCGGCCTGACCGGCGACGACGTGCCCATGGGCATCGCCGACTTCTTCAAGCAGAGCCTCTCCGGCGGCCCCTTCGCCCGCAAGGGCAAGGTGGACATCTACGAGACGCCGTTCGACAACCTCCACGTGGTGACCGCCACCGCCGAGCTGGCCGACCTGCAGCCCAAGCTCGAGGCCAAGCACAAGATCAACAAGCTGCGCAAACTGCTCGACGAGCTGGCCGAGGACTACGACCGCATCTATCTGGACACCCCGCCGGCGCTGAACTTCTACACGGTATCCGCGCTGATCGCCGCCGACCGCTGCCTGATCCCCTTCGACTGCGACAGCTTCTCCCGCCAGGCGCTGTACGGCCTGCTGCGCGAGATCGAGGAGCTGAAGGAGGACCACAACGAGGACCTGGAAGTGGAGGGCATCGTGGTCAACCAGTTCCAGCCGCGCGCCAGCCTGCCGCAGCAACTGCTCGACGAACTGGTGGAAGAGGAAATGCCGGTGCTGCCGGTGTACCTGATGAGCTCGGTGAAGATGCGCGAGTCGCACCAGGCCTGCACCCCGCTGATCTACCTCGACCCCCGCCACAAGCTGACCCAGCAGTTCGTCGAACTGCACGGTCTGCTTGAAGCTTGAAGCTTGAAGCTTACAGCTGCTCTATTCAGGCGCTGACCAGCAGGTCGCAAGGCGGCCGGCGCAGGTAGTAGCGCGCCGTGCTGCCCAGCAGGGCCTGTTGCAGCGCGCCGCGCCCGCGGCTGCCGAGCACCAGTAGCTGCGGCTGCCAGTCGGCCAGGCTGTGGTCCAGCGCTTCGCGAACCCCCATCGAACTCACCAGGCACTCGAGTTGCGGCAGCGGGCCGCCCACCTGCTGGCTCTCGTCGTGAATCAGCTGTTCCAGCAGCTGGCGTTGCTCGTCCAGGCGTTCGCGCAGCCGGGCGGGGTCGTTGCCGGCGTCGTAGGCATGCAGGGCCAGCAGTTCGCCGCCCGGCGCCAGCCAGGCGCAGGCGCTGCGCCAGGCGTGGCAGGCGCCGACGGAGAAGTCCAGGGCGCTGAGCGCCCGCCGGTAGGGGCGCAGCTGCGAGTCGGTCACCAGCAGGGCGGGCACCCGGCTGCAGCGCAGGATCTGTTCCAGGGTGGTGCCTTCGAAACGCTCCACCAGCGCCTGGCGGTGAGTGCCGGTGACCAGCAGGTCCGCCTGCAGCTCCTGCGCCGTGGCGGCTATCACGCTGGCCGGGCGGCCCTCGGCGACCAGCGGCTGGTAATCCGTCAGGCCGGCGCTGCGGGCGCTGTCCTGCAGCGCGGCGACGGCGCTCTGCCGGGCCTTGGCCAGCAGCGGCGCGCCCAGGGGCTGTTCGATGACGTGCAGCAGGCTGACGCGGGCATCGTGTTCGGCGGCCAGTTGCGCGGCACGGCGCACGGCGACGTCGGCTTCGACGCTGAGGTCGTGGGCGACCAGGATGTGCTTGGGCATGGTGGGATCCTCCGGCGGTCCCACCACTCTGGCCCAGCCGCGCGCACCCATGTTGACGCAGCGCAAGGGCTGCGGATCAACGGCTGCGCAGCTGATAGACGGCGCGGCTTTCCGCTACCACCTCGCCGTGGGCGTCCTTGAGCTGCAGCTCCAGCACGTACTCGGCCTTGCCGTTGAGCGTGGCCTCCTCGGCGATGCGCTTGAGCTCGGCCTCGTCCAGGCGGGCCTCCACCCGCACGTCGCTGGCCGCCGGGCGGCGGAAGCGCAGGCCGGCTTCCTTGACGATGGGGTAGAAGCGGTGGCTGTCGAAGCTGGTCAGGGTGATGACGCCGCCGGGCAGCTCGGCGAGGGTGAAGAGGGCGCCGGCGTACATGTTGCCCAGGTGGTTCTCGTTGCCGTGCAGCGGCATGCGCAGGCGCACGTGGCCGCGTTCGAGGATTTCGGCCTTGAGCCCGCAGCGCTTGACGAAGGCGATGTGCTCTTCGGTCATCTGGCGGACGAATTCGACGGGAAAGGACATCGGGCGGCTCCGCTTCTTGTTCTGTCCAGGCAAGCCTAGCCGCCCTGCCGCGGCGGGCAATGACCGCTTCGCTCAGGCGCGCTGACCGAAGCGGTCGCGGCGCCTCACAGGCCCTGGCGGGCCAGCCAGTCGAGCAGTTGCGGCAGCGGCAGGGCGCCGCTCTGGCGCGCCGCTTCGCGGCCGTCCTTGAAGAGGATCAGGCTGGGGATGGAGCGGATGCCCAGTTGCCCGGCCAGGCGCTGGTTGGCTTCGCTGTCCAGCTTGGCCAGGCGGCAGCGCCCGGAAAGCCGCGCGGCGGCCTGCTCGAAGGTCGGCGCGAAGGCCTTGCACGGGCCACACCAGTCGGCCCAGACGTCCAGCAGCAGCGGCAGGTCGCCCTTGAGCTGGGCGGCGAAGCCGGCTTCGTCGACGGCGAAGGGCCTGCCCGGCAGCACCTCGTGCTTGCAGCGCCCGCAGCGCGGATGGTCGCCCAGGCGCTCGGCCGGCAGGCGGTTGAGCCCGCCGCAGTGCGGGCAGGGAATCAGCAGGGGGTCGGTCATGGCGCGGCTCCGGAAGAGGATTCCCCCAATCTGGAGCCGCGTCCGGCGGATATCAAGCCGCGGCGGCGGCCAGGGCCTGTTCGAGGTCGGCGATGATGTCGTCGCTGTGCTCGATGCCGATGGACAGCCGCACCATGTCCTGGCTCACCCCGGCGCGGGCCAGTTCCTCGGCGTTGAGCTGGCGATGGGTGGTGCTGGCCGGGTGGCAGGCCAGCGACTTGGCGTCGCCGATGTTGACCAGGCGCACCACCAGCTTCAGCGCGTCGATGAAGCGCGCGCCAGCCTCGGCGCCGCCCTGGATGCCGAAGGACAGGATCGAGGCCGGCTTGCCGTCCATGTAGCGCTTGGCCAGGGCGTGCTCGGGGTGCTCCGGCAGGCCGGCGTATTTCACCCAGGCCACCTGCGGGTGCTGTTCCAGGTAATGGGCGACCTTCAGCGCGTTCTCGCAGTGGCGCTCCATGCGCAGGGCCAGGGTCTCCAGGCCCTGGAGGATGAGGAAGGCGTTGAACGGCGACAACGCCGCGCCGGTGTTGCGCAGCGGCACCACGCGGCAGCGGCCGATGAACGCGGCCGGGCCGAAGGCTTCGGTGTAGGTCACGCCGTGGTAGGACGGGTCCGGGGTGTTGAGCAGCGGGAAGCGCGCCTTGTGCTGCGCCCAGGGGAACTTGCCGGAGTCGACCACCATGCCGCCGATGCTGGTGCCGTGGCCGCCGATGTACTTGGTCAGCGAGTGCACGACTATGTCCGCGCCGTGCTCGAAGGGCCGGCAGAGGATGGGCGTGGCTACGGTGTTGTCGACGATCAGCGGCACGCCGTGGCGGTGCGCGGCGTCGGCCAGGGCCTGGAGGTCGACGATGTTGCCTGCCGGGTTGCCGATGGACTCGCAGAACACCGCCTTGGTGCGCTCGTCGATCAGCGCTTCCAGCGCGGCCACGTCGTCGTGGGGCGCGAAGCGCGTCTGGATGCCGAAGCGCGGCAGGGTGTGGGCCAGCAGGTTGTAGGTGCCGCCATAGAGCTTGGCCACCGAGACGATGTTGTCGCCGGCCTCGGCCACGGTCTGGATGGCATAGGTGATGGCGGCCATGCCCGAGGCCACGGCCAGCGCGCCCACGCCGCCTTCCAGGGCGGCGACGCGCTGCTCCAGCACGTCGTTGGTGGGGTTCATGATGCGCGTGTAGATGTTGCCGGCCACCTTCAGGTCGAACAGGTCGGCGCCGTGCTGGGTGTCGTCGAAGGCGTAGGAGGTGGTCTGGTAGATCGGCACGGCCACCGCCTTGGTGGTCGGGTCGGGGCTGTAGCCGGCGTGGATCGCCAGGGTTTCCAGTTTCATCGTGCGGGCATCCTTGGTGGGCAGAAAGCCCTGAGGATGCGAGCGGCGCCAGCGCCGGTCAATGACCCGGAGCAATGCCCGCCCGGCGGCGGCAGAACGATTTTGCCTGAGCTTATAACCGCCTCAGGAGGAACAACTGATCTCCAGGCGCCGGCCCCAGTCCGGCGGGCGGCGGGTGAAGGCTTCGCGGCCGGGCTGTTCCTCGAAGGGGCGGCTGAGGGTTTCGTGCAACTCGCGCACCACGCTGTAGTCGCCCTGCTCGGCGGCGCTGATGGCTTCCTGGGCCAGGTAGTTGCGCAGCACATACAGCGGGTTCACCGCGTGCATGCGAGCGCGGCGGTCGTCCTGGCTGCCGCCTTCGCGTTCGGCGCGGGCGCGGTAGTCGGCGGCCCAGGCGTCGAAGCCGGCGAGGTCGACGAAGTCTTCGCGGACCACCGCCAGCGCCTGTTCCGGCGCCTGCTCGCCGAGGCGGCGGAAGAACAGGCTGTAGTCCACCGCGCCGCTCTGCATGGCCTGCAGCAGGCGCTGCACCAGGTCCAGGTCGCCGTCCTCCGCGGTGGTGAAGCCCAGGCGGCGGCGCATCAGGTCCAGGTAGTGGGCCTGGTACAGCGGCAGGAACAGGCCAAGGGCCTCGCGCAGTTCGTCCACCTCGACGAAGGGCGTCAGCGCCTGGGCCAGGGCCGCCAGGTTCCAGTGGGCGATGGGCACCTGGTTGTTGAAGCTGTAGCGCCCGGCGTCGTCGGAGTGGTTGCAGATGTGCTTGGCGTCGAAGTCGTCGAGGAAGGCGTAGGGGCCGTAGTCGAAGGTGATGCCGAGGATCGACATGTTGTCGGTGTTCATCACCCCGTGGCAGAAGCCGTAGGCCTGCCAGTGGGCGATGAGTTCGGCGTTGCTTTCCACCACGGCGCGGAAGAACGCGGCGTAGGGTTGCGGCTGCTCCAGGCACTCGGGGAAGTGGTTGGCCAGGACGAAGTCGCCCAGTTCCTTCAGCTTGTCGTGCTGCTGGGTGTAGTAGAAATACTCGAAGTGGCCGAAGCGCACGTGGCTGGGCGCCAGGCGCAGCAGCATGGCGGCGCTTTCCCTGGTCTCGCGCCAAACCGGGGTGTCCGAGCCGGTGACGCAGAGCGCGCGGCTGCTGGGGATGCCCAGGGCGTGCAGGTATTCGCTGGCGAGGAATTCGCGGATCGAGCTGCGCAGCACCGCGCGGCCGTCGCCCATGCGCGAGTAGGGCGTCTGCCCGGCGCCTTTGAGGTGCAGGTCCCAGTGCTGGCCGGCGTCGTTGACCACCTCGCCCAGCAGCAGGCCGCGGCCGTCGCCCAGACGCGGGTTGTAGGCGCCGAACTGGTGGCCGGAGTAGACCATCGCCCGCGGCTCGGCCTCGGACCAGAGTTTGTGCCCGGAGAAGATTTCGGCGAACACCGGTTCCCCGGCCACCGCCGGGTCGAGATCGAGCAGCGCCATTGCGGCGGGGCTGGCCACCACCAGGCGCGGCTCGGCGATGGGGTCGGGCAGGACTTCGGTGGAGAAGGCGTCGCCCAGGCGGGCGAAGCGGTTGTCGAAGGTCAGTTCGTCGAGCTGTTTCACGGTCACGGGCGGGCTCCGGTAAGTCCGAGCATTGTGCTCGGACTTGTCCGGAGCCGTCCAGACTCAGGGCTTGCTGCCGGGCGGCAGCGGCGGGTCCTGGTCCTTCAGCGGCGCGCCGGGAAGCGCCAGGGGCAGCTGGGTGACGTTCTGCGCCAGGTGGATTTCCTTGCCCTCGCCGTTCTTGACGAACACGTCCAGCTGGTTGAAGGCCATGTCCACGCCGTGCTCGCGGAAGCTCAGGGCGATGGCGGTGAGCAGTTCGTCCACCGCCGGGTTGCGGTCGCCCAGTTCGCGTACGTGGAAGCGCAGCTCGTAGTCGAAGGTGCTGGCGCTGATAGCCAGGAAGTACAGCGACGGCTCGGGGTCGCGCAGCACCCGCGGGTTGCCGCGGGCGGCTTCGAGCATGAGCTTGCGCGCCAGGGCCAGGTCGCTCTCGTAGGCCAGGCCGATCTTGATGGTCACGCGGGTCACGGTGTCGCTCAGCGACCAGTTGATCAATTGCCCGGTGATGAAGGTCTGGTTGGGGACGATGATTTCCTTGCGGTCGAAGTCGGTGATGGTGGTGGCGCGGATGCGGATGCGGCTGACGGTGCCGGACAGGTTGCCGATGGTCACGGTGTCGCCGATGCGCACCGGGCGCTCGAAGAGGATGATCAGGCCGGAGACGAAGTTGGAGAAGATCGCCTGCAGGCCGAAGCCCAGGCCCACCGAGAGCGCCGCTACCAGCCACTGCAGCTTGTCCCAGCTGACGCCCAGGGTGGACAGCGCGCTGACGATGCCGACGCCGCTGATGGCGTAGGACAGCAGGGTGGTGATGGCGTAGGCGCTGCCCTGGGCCAGGGTCAGGCGCTGCAGCACCAGCACTTCCAGCAGGCCCGGCAGGTTGCGCGCCAGGGCCACGGTCACCGCGGCGATGACCAGCGCCATGAGCATGTCGCCGAGGCTGATCGGCAGGCTGGTGGCGCTGTCGCCGCTGCCGCCGGTGTACTGGTAGAGGGTGACGTTGTCCAGGTAGGCGGCGACGCTGATCAGGTCGGCCCAGACCCAGTACAGCGCCACCACGAAGCCGATCAGCAGGCCCAGGCGGATCAGGCGCAGGGACTGCTCGTTGATCTGCTCGATGCCCAGGGTCGGCTCCTCCGCGGTCTCGTTGCCGTCGACGCCTTCCTTCGGCGGGTTCTGCCGCTTGGCCTGGGCGCGCTGGTAGGCCAGGCGTCGCGCCGCAACGCTGAGGCCGCGGACGAAGGTGGCCTCGATCACCACCCAGACCATGAGCAGGAACAGGGTGTCGATCAGCCGGTCGCTCAGGCGCAGGGCGGTGTAGTAGTAGCCGAAGCACACGGCGACGAAGAGCAGCACCGGCAGCGCGGTGAAGAGCACGCCGACCACCATCTTCACCGCCGATGGCCGGCTGGTGCTGGGGCTGGCGAAGAGCATGCGCGCCATCAGCCAGGTCATCACCGCGAAGCCGCTGAGCACCACGGCGATGCCGATGACGTCGTCGGCCAGGCTGCCGGGCTGGCGCTCGGCCACCGTGACCACCGCGGCCAGGGCCATGACCACCACGCCGAGGCGGCGGATCAGCTTGCTGCTGAAGCGCACCTGGGCCTGGCTCCAGTGGAAGTGCCGCTCGGCGATGCCGCCGGGGCTGAGGATGCGGTGCGCGGCGTAGAACACCAGCCAGACCTCGGCCATCTGCAGCAGCGCGGCGCCCAGGGTGGCGTTCTGCCCGCGGGCGTCGAGCATCAGGGCCAGGCCGGCGATGGCCAGGGTCAGGGTGCCGGGCAGCGCCAGCAGCAGCGCCAGCAGCAGGGCCAGCGGCGTGTGCGCCTGGCTGTCGCGCTTGAAGTGGCCGATGTCGTCGTTGATCGAGGCGAGCTTGTCGTAGAGGTAGCGGCGTTTCCACAGCAGCCCGGCGATCAGCAGCAACAGCGGCAGGAACAGCAGCGGGCGGTCGATCAGGCCCTCGCCCACCTCGACTACCGCCGAGCCCCAGGGCACCTCGGAGAGCTGGTGCTGCAGCAGCGTCGGGGTCATCTTGAACCAGGACAGGTCCAGCGGGCGGTTGCTGGGAATCCAGAACATCTGCTCGTCGAGGGTGGCGCGCAGGTTGTCGCTGGTGTCCTTGAGCTGCTTCTGGTTCAGCTGCAGGGTGATGGCCTCGTTGAGCACGGCGTTGAGCTCGTGGTTGAGGCGCTCCATCAGCTCGCTGCGGGTGTCCACCAGGGTGGACAGGTCCTTGCGCAGCTGTGGGGTCACGGCTTCCTGGGGCTGCTGGGCGAGCAGGTCGTCGATGTACTGCTGCGGGTTGGCCAGTTCGTCGCGCTTCTGGTTCAGCTCGAACTGGTATAGGCGCAGGTCGGCGATCTCGTCGGCCAGTTCCTGGTCGGTCTTGATCTTCGGCAGCGACTGCTTCTGCTGGTAGAGCACCTTGGACAGCAGCAGGCTGCCGCGCAGCACGTTGATCTGCTGGTCGAGGGTCTGGTCCAGCTGGGTCAGGCTGTCCAGGTGCTGCTTGGCTTCGAGGTTGCGCCGCGTCAGCACGTTGAGGCGGTCGGTGGTGCGCAGCAGGTAGTCGGACAGGCGCAGGTTCTCGGCGTTCTCCTGGCTCAGCAGGCTGTCGCTGCCGGCGCCCTGGCTGCCGTCGCGGGCCAGCTCGGCGACGGTCTTCTCCGACTGCTCGCGGCGCATGCCGCTGATCATGGTCTGCAGTTCGAGGGTCTCGCGCTCGGCGCGGGTGACCTGTTCGCCCAGCAGGTCCTGCTGGCTGCTGGCCAGGTCCTGCAGCAGGTTGTTGCCGGCCAGTTGCTGGCGCAGCAGCTGGATCTGCGCGTTGAGCGCGGCCTGTTCGGCGAGCAGCTCGTTGCGCCGCTCGGGGGCCAGCGCCTTGCCGGTCTCCTTGCCGGCCTTGAGGATGTTGCCGATCTCTAGCAGGCGCGCCTGGGCGTTGCTGATGTCGGACTGGGCGCGTTCCGGGCGGGTCTGCGCGGTGATGTACTGGCTCTTCGCCTCGGTCAACTGCTTCTGCCAGTCGGCCAGTTGGGTGGAGCGGTCGTTGAGCAGCATTTCCAGGCGGCTGACGTTCTCCCCGGCGTAGCGCTGGGCCGCCGGCTTCTCGCCGCTGCCCTTCAGGCGCGCCAGGGCGCGCTGGTTCTCCAGTATCTGCCGGGGGGCGTCGCTCAGGCTGGCCTTCAGCTCGGCCAGCTGCTTCTCGCTGTCGTCGCGGGCGCCGAGCAGCTTCAGGGTGCGCTCGAGGCTGGCCTTGGTGGCCTTGGCATCGGCGTCGGCGAGCTTGCGCTCGGCCAGGCCGTCGAGGCTTTGCTGGACGGCTTCGGCGGACGGTGGCTGGTTGCTGTCCTCGGCGTGCGCGGGCAGGACGGCGAGGCAGCCGCCGAGCAGGGCGGCGGCGAGCAGGGTGCGCAGGGATTGCATGGTCGCGGTCAGCGGCTCTCGATAGGTTGCAGTGAGGGTAGTGCGCCCGGTGCGGCGCCGGCAAGGCACGGCCGACGCGCCGCCGCGGAGGGGGCGTGGGCTGGCTTGGCTAGCGTCCGTGGAGGTGGTCTGTCAGAGGAACAGCCCGGGGCCCGGGCGACCTTCGGGGAATTTGACCCCCACCTTGCGGATCTTGTTCCCGTCCAGGGCGGCCACGGTCCAGGTCAGGCCGTTCCACTCCACCTGGTCGCCGATGATCGCCTGGCCGCCGATCTGCTGGGCGATGAAGCGGCCCAGGTTCTGCTCGCCGTCGACGCCGTCGAGCTTGAGGCCGTAGAGCGAGGCCACCGCCGAGAGCTGGGCGTCGCCCTCCAGCACGAAGTCGCCGAAGAAGCGCGCGCCCAGGCCGCGGTCCGGGGCCTGACTGAACAGCTTGCCGAGGGCCGACAGGTCGTGCTCGTGGCCGATCACGCAGAGGATGTCGTCGGCCTCCAGGATGGTGCTGCCGGAGGGGTGCAGCAGCTGGGTGCCGCGGAACAGCGCGGCGATGCGGGTGCCCTCGGGCATCTTCAGCTCGCGCAGGGCCGCGCCTATGCACCACTTTTCCTTGCTCAGGTGGTAGACGAACAGTTCCCACTCGCTGGTCGGGTGCACTTCCAGGCCGGCGCGGGAGATCGGCGCCGGGTCCGGCGGCACCACCACGCGCAGCAGCTTGGCGGCCCAGGGCAGGCTGGTGCCCTGCACCAGCAGCGAGATCAGCACGATGAAGAAGGCCACGTTGAAGAACAGCTGGGCGTTGGGAAGCCCGGCCATCAGCGGGAACACCGCGAGGATGATCGGCACCGCGCCGCGCAGGCCGACCCAGGCGATGAACACCTTCTCGCGGCCATGGAAGGCGCGGAACGGCGCCAGGCCCACCAGCACCGACAGCGGCCGGGCGAAGAGGATCATCCACAGCGCCAGGCCCAGGGCCGGCAGGGCGATGGGCCAGAGGTCGTGGGGCGTGACCAGCAGGCCGAGGACCAGGAACATGCCGATCTGCGCCAGCCAGGCCATGCCGTCGAGCATGTGCAGGATGCCGTGGCGCGAGCGGATCGGCTGGTTGCCCAGCACCAGGCCGCACAGGTAGATGGCCAGGATGCCGCTGCCGTGCACGGCGTTGGACAGGGCGAAGATCAGCAGGCCGCCGCTGATCGCCAGCAGCGGGTAGAGGCCGCTGGCCAGCTGCATGCGGTTGATCATCTGCAGCAGCAGCCAGCCGCCGCCCAGGCCGAGCACGGCGCCGATGCCGAACTCGCGCAGGAAGTGGGCCAGGAAGCTCCAGCTCATCTCGCTCTGGCCGTGGGCGAGCATGTCGATCAGGGTGACGGTGAGGAACACCGCCATGGGGTCGTTGCTGCCCGATTCGATTTCCAGGCTGGCGGTGACCCGCTCGTTCAGGCCCTTGCCGCCGAGCAGGGAGAACACCGCCGCGGCGTCGGTGGAGCCGACGATGGCGCCGATCAGCAGGCCCTCCATCCAGCTCAGCTTGAACAGCCAGGCGGCGGCCAGGCCGGTGAGCCCGGCGGTGATCAGCACGCCCACCGTGGCCAGCGACAGCGCCGGCCAGAGCGCCACGCGGAAGCTCGCCACGCGGGTGCGCAGGCCGCCGTCGAGGAGGATCACCGCCAGCGCCAGGTTGCCCACCAGGTAGGCCATGGGGTAGTTGGAGAAGCCGATGCCGCCGGGGCCGTCGGTGCCGGCGACCATGCCCACGGCGAGGAAGATGACCAGGATCGGGATGCCCAGGCGCGAGGACAGCGAGCTGACCAGGATGCTCATGCCCACCAGCACCGCGCCCACCAGGAAATAGGTGTTGATCGAGACGGCATCCAAGGCGGCGGATCTCCTGGCGGGGCGAGGGGGGAAGCGGCGGCGTTGACGGGAAGGATGCAGGCCGCATGCCAAGGGATTCTAACCTGCGGATTTGCAAGGCTGTCAAAGGCTAATTGCAGTGCCTTTCAGCGAGCTTTCAGAGGGCTTTTCCCCGATGCCGGATCCCCCTGTAGGAGCGAGCTTGCTCGCGAACCGCCGAAGGTTCCGGGATGACACCTGGCTTCCCGCGCATGCCGATCGGCCCCCTCTCCCTTCAGGGAGAGGGTTGGGGAGAGGGGCGGAGCCCAACCCGGCACACCGTTGCAACCGGGATACTCCGTTCGCGAGCAAGCTCGCTCCTACGAAAGGCAGCCTGTCGCCAGGGGCTGGCCCATAAAAAAGCCCCGGACGTGACCGGGGCTGGAAGGGGCAGGCGGGACTAGAACCAGGCGTCCCGCATGCTGGAACAGGTGTCGTCGCGGCTTTCCAGCAGGGCCAGCTCGTGGTGGCAGGACGGCACTTCCCAGGTCAGGAAGTAGCGCGCCGCCTGCAGCTTGCCGCGGTAGAAGTCCTCGTCGGCGGGGTTGCCCCCGCCGTTGTGGAGCAGGGCCAGGCCTTCCTCGGCGCGGATCGCCTGTTCCAGCCAGCGCCAGCCGATGACGGTGTGGCCGAACGCCTTCAGGTACAGCGCCGAGTTGGCCAGGCCCTGGGCCACCTTGCCCTGCATCAGGTCGCCGAGCAGCGCCAGGGTCACTTCCGACAGGCGCGCCAGCAGTTGTTCCAGCGGCTGGCGCAGGGCGTCCAGCGACGGGTAGGCCCGGGCGCGTTCGCAGGCCTGGTGGATCAGGCGCGTCAGCTGCTTGAGGCCGGCGCCGCCGTTCTGGCTGAGCTTGCGGCCCAGCAGGTCCAGCGACTGGATGCCGTGGGTGCCTTCGTGGATGGGGTTCAGGCGGTTGTCGCGGTAGAACTGCTCCACCGGGTATTCGCGGGTGTAGCCGTGGCCGCCGAGGATCTGGATGGCCAGCTCGTTGGCCTTCAGGCAGAACTCCGAGGGCCAGGACTTGACGATCGGGGTGAGCAGGTCGAGCAGCTCGTGGGCCTGCTTGCGCTCATCCTCGGTGGGCAGCGTCTCGCAGTCGTCCACCAGGCGCGCGGCGTACAGGCCGAGGTCGAAGGCGCCCTCGACGTAGGCCTTCTGCGTCAGCAGCATGCGCTTGACGTCGGCGTGCTCGATGATCGACACCTGCGCCGAGGTCGGGTCCTTGGCGTCCACCGGGCGGCCCTGGGGGCGCTCGCGGGCGTATTCCAGGGAATACAGGTAGCCGGCGTAGCCGAGCATGATGGCGCCCATGCCGACGCCGATGCGCGCCTCGTTCATCATCTGGAACATGTAGGCCAGGCCGTGGTGCGGCTTGCCCACCAGGTAGCCGACGCAGTCGCCGTTGTCGCCGAAGTTCAGCGCGGTGGAGGTGGTGCCGCGCCAGCCCATCTTGTGGAACAGCCCCGCCAGGGCCACGTCGTTGCGCTTGCCGAGGCTGCCGTCCGGGTTCACCAGGAACTTGGGCACGATGAACAGCGAGATGCCCTTCACCCCCGGCGGCGCATCCGGCAGCTTGGCCAGCACCATGTGGACTATGTTTTCCGAAAGGGGATGGTCGCCGCCGGAGATGAAGATCTTGTTGCCGCGGATGCGGTAGCTGCCGTCGGCGTGGGGCTCGGCGCGGGTGCGGATGTCGGCCAGGGACGAGCCGGCGTGGGGCTCGGTCAGGGCCATGGTGCCGAAGAAGCGGCCTTCGATCATCGGCTGCAGGAACAGGCGCTTCTGCTCCTCGTCGCCGAAGGATTCGATCAGGTGGCTGGAGCCCATGCTCAGCATCGGGTAGGACGAAGTGGCGATGTTGGCCGACTGGAAGTGCGCGAAGCAGGCGCGCGACAGCAGGTGCGGCAACTGCATGCCTCCCTGTTCGAAGCTGCGCGAGGCATTCTGGAAGCCGGCTTCGTTGAAGGCGTCCACCGCTGGCTTTACCTCGGGGATCAGCACCGCGGCGCCGTCCACGTACTGCGGCTCGTGCTCGTCGTTCTTGCGGTTGTGCGGGGCGAACAGCTCCTCGGCGATGCCGCGGGCGGTGGCCAGGGCGGCGTCGAAGGTCTCGCGGTTGTGGTCGGCGAAGCGTTCGCGCTGGGTCAGGGCCTCGGCGTCGAGCACTTCGTAGAGCTCGAAGGCGAGGTTGCGGGAGCTGAGCAGGGTCTCGGACATGGTCGGCCTCCAGGGGAATGGCCGCAGTCTAGTCTGGTGAATGAAGCGGGCACAGCAACATCCATGAGCGTGATAAAGGCCTAAAACAATGCCGGTGCAGCTAAACTGCACGCCCCCAAGGAGTCTGCCGTCCATGAACTACCGCCACGCCTACCACGCCGGCAACCACGCCGACGTCCTCAAGCACCTGGTCCTGTCGCGGATCTTCGCCCTGATGGTGCGCAAGGACACGCCCTTCGCCTTCCTCGACAGCCATTCGGGCATCGGCCTGTACGACCTGCAGGGCGACGAGGCCAGCCGCACCGGCGAGTGGGAAGCGGGCATCGGCCGCCTGTGGCAGCGCGACGAGGTGCCGGAGCTGGCGGCGGACTATATGGAAGTGGTGCGCGCGCTGAACCCCGACGGCGAGCTGCAGTACTACCCCGGCTCGCCCGAGCTGGCGCGGCGCCTGACGCGCTCCCAGGACCGCGTGCACCTGAACGAGCTGCACCCGGAGGACGGCCGCCTGCTCAAGGCCAACATGGGCGGCGAGCGGCGCATCGCCGTGCACCAGAACGACGGCTGGCTGCTGCCGCGGGCGCTGCTGCCGGTGCCGGAAAAGCGCGGGGTGCTGCTGATCGACCCGCCCTTCGAGGAGGCCGATGAGCTGGAGCGCTGCGTCATCGCCCTGGAAGAGGCCATCGGGCGCATGCGCCAGACGGTGGTGGCGATCTGGTACCCGATCAAGGACGAGCGCCAGCTCAGGCGCTTCTACCAGGGCCTGGAACGCAGCAAGGCGCCCAAGCTGCTGCGCGTCGAACTGCTGGTGCACCCGGCGGACAGCGCCGACCGCCTCAACGGCTCCGGCCTGGCCATCGCCAACCCGCCGTGGCCGCTGGAGGAAGAACTGCGCGAGCTGCTGCCCTGGCTGGCCGAGGTGCTGGCGCAGAGCGAAGGTGGCTGGCGGCTGGATTGGCTGGTCGAGGAAGGACGCTCTTCGTAGGAGCGGACCTTGTCCGCGATAGCCGGGGTTCCGGCGCGTTTCGCGGATAAGATCCGCTCCTACGCCGACCCACACCGCTCCCATGTAGGAGCGCGCTCTGCGCGCGAATCGCAGGCAGGGCCTGCTCCTACAGGTTTCCGTGGGGCGCCTATCCATCCGTCCGCGATCCGGCCGCCAGGCCGGCGCCATCGCGGATGAATCCGCTCCTACGGGGCGCGTTATGCCGGCAGGCACACGCCGGTGCCGCGCAGGCCGCAGTAGCCGTTGGGGTTCTTCGCCAGGTACTGCTGGTGGTAGGCCTCGGCGTAGTAGAACGGCGGCACTTCGCGGATTTCGGTGGTGATCTCGCCGTAGCCGCCGGCGCTGAGCTCCTTCTGGAAGGCGGCGCGGCTTGCTTCCACCGCGGCTTTTTGCGCCTGGTCGTACCAGTAGATGGCCGAACGGTACTGGGTGCCGGTGTCGTTGCCCTGGCGCATGCCCTGGGTCGGGTCGTGGGATTCCCAGAACACCTTGAGCAGCTGTTCCAGGCTGGTCTGCTGCGGATCGAACACCACCAGCACCACTTCGCTGTGCCCGGTCAGGCCGGAGCAGACCTCGTCGTAGGTGGGGTTGGGCGTCAGGCCGCCGGCGTAGCCCACGGCGGTGACCCACACCCCCGGCTGCTGCCAGAAGCGCCGCTCGGCGCCCCAGAAGCAGCCAAGACCCAGGACGATCTGCTGCAGGCCGCCGGGGAACGGCGGGCACAGCGGATGGCCGTTGACGTAGTGGGTTTCCGGCACCGGCATTGGTGCCTCACGGCCGGGCAGGGCCTGGGCCTGGGTGGG
Source organism: Pseudomonas sp. PI1 (assembly GCF_000812405.1). NCBI lineage: Bacteria > Pseudomonadati > Pseudomonadota > Gammaproteobacteria > Pseudomonadales > Pseudomonadaceae > Pseudomonas > Pseudomonas sp. PI1. Next base: position 131,488 of record NZ_JWMC01000068.1, on the reverse strand, counting down.
CAGTTCCTGCTTGTTGACGAGTATCTGCGAGCGAAGGGTCATGGCCTGGGTCTCCTTTGTCCGGATGGCGATAGACGCGCGAAGACCCTGGAGATTACAGCCTTTGTGCAGGCTGTGGAGCTTTTCACTCGCCGCGGCAGGGATAGCGCTGCAGGCTGCTGGCGAGCTGGGCGCCGGGGATCGGCTTGTCGAACAGGTAGCCCTGGCCGATGTCGCAGCGGTTGCGCCGCAGGAAGGCCAGCTGGGCGGCGGTCTCGACGCCTTCGGCGACCACCTGCAGCTTGAGGTTGTGGGCCATGGCGATCACCGCCGAGGTGATTTCCATGTCGTCCTGGTTGTCCGGGATGTCCTTGATGAAGCTGCGGTCGATCTTGATGACGTCGATGGGGAATTTCTTCAGGTAGCTCAGCGACGAGTAGCCGGTGCCGAAGTCGTCCATGGCCAGGGTCAGGCCCAGTTGCTTGAGGCGTTCGAGCTGCTGCTTGGTGTCGGCGGTGGCGTCCAGCAGCAGGCTTTCGGTCAGTTCCAGTTCGAGGCGCCCGGCCGGCACCTGTTCCTCGTGGAGGATGGCGGCGATGGAGCCGACCAGGTCGGGGTCGCTGAACTGCTTGGGCGACAGGTTGATGGCGATGTTCAGGTCGCCCAGGCCGTTTTCCGCCAGCTCGCGGCCCATGCGGCAGGCCTCGCGGATCACCCACTTGCCGATGGGGATGATCAGCCCGGTTTCCTCGGCCACGCTGATGAACTGGTCCGGGCGGATCATGCCCTTCTCCGGGTGCTGCCAGCGCAGCAGCGCCTCCAGGCCCAGCAACTGGCCGCTGCGCAGGCACAGCTTGGGCTGGTAGTGCACCGCCAGTTCGTTCTGCACCAGGGCGCGGCGCAGGTTGTTCTCGACGAACAGCTTGTGGCTGGCCTCGGCGGTCATTTCCTCGGTGAAGGTCTGCAGCTGGTGCTTGCCGTTGGCCTTGGCCTTGTGCAGGGCCAGGCCGGCGTTCTTCATCAGCGTCTGCGGGTCATGGCCGTGCTGCGGCGCGTAGGCCAGGCCGATGGAGCCGGTGATGTTGATCAACTGGTTGTCGACGAACAGCGGCTTGTCGAGCACGTCGAGGATCTGCGCCGCCACCCGCTCGCCGCGGCCGGGGCTGGATTCCTCCAGCAGCACGGCGAATTCGTTGCTGGCGAAGCGCGCCAGGGTGGTGCCGTCCACCAGGCTGCTGCGCAGGCGCCGGGCGAGGCTGGCGAGGAGCTTGTCGCCGGTCTGGTGGCCGAGGCTGTCGTTGATCCGCTTGAAGTTGTCGATGTCCACCAGCAGCAGGCCCAGGGGCGGGCCGGAGCCGGCGCGCAGGCGCTCTTCCAGCACGTTGATGAAGTAGTGCCGGTTGGCCAGGCCCGTGAGGTTGTCGCGGTAGGCGAGCTTCTCGATGTGCTGCTGGGCCAGCTTGCTCTGGGTGATGTCTTCGTAGATGCCGATGTAGTGGGTCAGCTCGCCGTCGTCGGCGTAGACCTTGGACAGCGACAACTGCCCCCAGTAGGGCTCGAGGTTCTTGCGCCGGCTGCGGAACTCGCCTTGCCAGCTGTTCTGGTTGACCAGGGTGGAGCGCGCGTCGAACAGCAGCTCGCTGAGGTTGGCCAGGGCCGGCACCTCGGCCAGGCGGCGGCCACGCACTTCGTCGGCGCCGTACTGGGTGATGGCGGTGAAGCTGGGGTTGACGTATTCGATGACGCCGTCGCGGTCGATCAGCAGGAAGGCGCTGGCGCTCTGCTCGACGGCGCGCTGGAACAGGTGCAGGGCGCTGGAGGCGCTGCGCCGCTCGTGGTTCATCAGCACCTGGGCGTACTGGTCGGCCAGCTCGCCGGCGAAGGCGATCTCGTCGCTCTGCCACAGGCGCACTTCGCCGATGTGCTCCAGGCAGAGCACGCCGACCACCTCGCCGCCGACGCGGATGGTGGCGTCGAGCATGGCGCTGATGCCTTGCGGGCGCAGGTAGGCCTCGGCCAGCTCGCGGGTGCGCGGGTCCTGCAGGACGTTGTGGGCGTCGATGGCGCGGCCGCTGTTGATGGCCTCCAGGTAGTTGGGGTAGCGGCTGGCGTCGAAGCCGCGCGGCAGCTCGAACTGGTCGATGTCGCGGCGGTAGACGGCGATCGGCTCCATATGGTCGTCGGCGGTCAGACGCCAGATGCCGGCGCGGGCCACGTCGTAGGCCTCGCTGGCGGCCTGGGCGATCAGCTGCGCGGCTTCCAGCAGCGGGTCGCTGGACTGATAGCGGTGCCGCGCCAGGCGCACGATCAGGTTCTGCTGGGCGCGCGAGCGCACCAGGTGCTGCAGGTGCTCGTCCTGGGAGCGCTGGTACATCTCCAGGGACATCTGCAGGCGCAGGTTCTGTTCCGCCAGCTCGCCCTGGGTTTCCTGGCGGGCGCCTTCCTCGTCCTGCAGCAGGTAGCCGTGGAGCAGCTGGCGGCCGCGCTGCTGGAAGGCCTCGCCGACTTCCAGCAGGTTCAGCACGCCGCGGGGCGTGTGCAGGGCGTAGCGCACCTGGTAGTGGGCATGTTCCACCAGTTGCTGCTGGATCTGTTCGTGCAGGCGGTGCCGCGCCTCGGGTTCCATCAGGCTGGCGTAGGGGGCGTCGAGCAGGCCGCAGAGCTCGGCGGCAGGCACGCCGAAGGCGCGCTCGCAGGCCGGGTCGAGGAACAGCAGGGTCCAGCTCGGTTCATTCAACCGCTCGAAGCGCAGCAGCCCCAGCCGCGACGGGACGGGGAGCTGGGTGACAGCCTCGACCGCCGGGCGATTGGCGGTATCGGGATGACTCTTCATGCTCGGCGGTTTTCCACTACTGGGCGAGGTACTTTGCCTCGGCCGACTTCTGTTGGGCGAAGGCAAGGGTGCATGATGCGGTTTTGTCTGACAAGCAATGCCTGTATCGGCGGGACCGGGAGGATTTTGAGCGGCATGCGCGGTGCCGTTGATCGGAGAATGCCATGGGTAGTGGCTGTTTGCCATTATCGCGGCCGGCGCGAATAAAAAAAGCCCCGTCATCCGACAGGGCTGGAGAGAACGAGCGTGGCGTGCTCGTTGGTAGAAAGCGATCGGCCCCCGAATGGGGGCCGATGCGGTTACAGCAGCAGGGTGCGGATATCGCCGAGCAGCTCGCCCAGGCGCTTGGTGAAGCGCGCGGCGGCGGCGCCGTTGATCACCCGGTGATCGTAGGACAGCGACAGCGGCAGCATCAGACGCGGCTGGAAGGCCTTGCCGTCCCACACCGGCTGCATGGTCGCCTTGCTCACGCCCAGGATCGCCACTTCCGGCGCATTGACGATCGGCGTGAAGCCGGTGCCGCCGATGTGGCCGAGGCTGGAGATGGTGAAGCAGGCGCCCTGCATGGCGTCGGCCGAGAGCTTCTTGGTGCGCGCCTTTTCCGCCAGTTCGGCGGCTTCGGCGGCCAGCTGCAGCAGGCTCTTGCGGTCGACGTCGCGGATCACCGGCACCAGCAGGCCGTCCGGGGTGTCCACGGCGAAGCCGATGTGCACGTACTTCTTGCGGATCAGCGCCTTGCCGCTGGGGGCCAGGGAGCTGTTGAAGTCCGGCAGTTCCCTGAGCAGGTGGGCGCAGGCCTTGAGCAGGATCGGCAGCACGGTCAGCTTGACGCCGGCCTTCTCGGCGGCGGCCTTCTGCGCGACGCGGAAGGCTTCCATGTCGGTGATGTCCGACTGGTCGAACTGGGTCACGTGGGGCACGTTCAGCCAGCTGCGGTGCAGGTTGGCGGCGCCGACCTGCATCAGGCGGGTCATGGCCACTTCTTCCACTTCGCCGAACTTGCTGAAGTCCACTTCCGGGATCGGCGGGATGACCGCACCACCGCTGGCGCCGCCGGCCGGGGCCGACTTGGCGCGCTGCAGCTGTTCCTTGACGAACAGTTGCACGTCTTCCTTGAGGATGCGGCCTTTCGGGCCGGTGGCCTTCACCTCGGCCAGCTCGACGCCGAACTCCCGGGCCAGCATGCGCACGGCAGGGCCGGCATGGACCTTGGCGCCGTCGCGGCTGGGCGCGCCGACCGGGGCCGGGGTTTCGGCCTTGGCGGCCGGAGCCGGGGCAGCGGCAGCCGGAGCGGCCGGAGCAGCAGCCGGAGCCGGCGCGGCGGCCGGTTGTTCGGCGGCGGCCGGGGCAGCGGCGCCCGCGACCTTGAGCTTGAGGATCAGGTCGCCGGTGCCGACTTCGTCACCGACCTTGATCGACACGCTTTCCACCACGCCGGCCTTGGGCGAGGGGATTTCCATGCTGGCCTTGTCCGACTCCAGGGTGATCAGCGACTGGTCGGCCTCGACCGTGTCGCCGGCTTGCACCATGACCTCGATGACGTTGGCCTTGCCCGCCGAGCCGATGTCCGGGACGGCGATGTCCTGGACGCTGGCCGCTGCCGCCGGGGCGGCGGCAGGGGCGGGTGCGGCGGCCGGGGCCGGAGCCTCGGCCTTGGGCGCTTCGGCAGCCGGGGCGGGCGCCGCGGCCGGGGCCTCGGCTGCGCCACCCTCGACTTCCAGCTCGAGAATCTCGTCGCCTTCCTTCAGGGTGTCGCCCACCTTGACCTTCAGGCTCTTCACCACGCCGGCCTTGGGCGAGGGGATTTCCATGCTGGCCTTGTCGGATTCCAGGGTCAGCAGGCTCTGGTCGGCCTCGACCTTGTCGCCGACCTTGACCAGCAGTTCGATGACTTCACCCTGACCGTTGCCGATGTCGGGTACGCGGATCAGCTCACTCACAATGCGTCTCCTCAGCAGTCCAGCGGGTTGCGTTTTTCCGGGTCGATATCGAGCTTGGCGATGGCCTCGGCCACCACCTTGGCGTCGATGTCGCCACGGTCGGCCAGGGCTTCCAGCGCGGCCAGGACGACCCAGCGGCGGTCCACTTCGAAGAAGTCACGCAGCTTGCGACGGCTGTCGCTGCGGCCGAAGCCGTCGGTGCCCAGGACCTTGTACTCCTTGCTCGGGACCCACTGGCGGATCTGCTCGGCGTACAGCTTCATGTAGTCGGTGGAGGCGATGACCGGGCCCTTGCGGCCGCCCAGGCATTCCTCGACGTAGCTCAGCTTGGGCTTCTGGCCCGGGTGCAGGCGGTTCCAGCGCTCCACGGCCAGGCCGTCGCGGCGCAGCTCGTTGAAGCTGGGGACCGACCAGACGTCGGCGCCGATGCCGAAGTCCTCGCGGAGGATCTTCGCCGCGGCTTCCACTTCGCGCAGGATGGTGCCCGAGCCCAGCAGCTGCACGTGGTGAGCGGCGTCCTTCTTGTCCTCGTCGAGCAGGTACATGCCCTTGATGATGCCTTCCTCCACGCCCTTGGGCATGGCCGGCTGGACGTAGTTCTCGTTCATCACGGTGATGTAGTAGAAGATGTCCTGCTGCTCTTCGATCATCTGCCGCGCGCCTTCGCGGATGATCACCGCCAGCTCGTAGGCATAGGTCGGATCGTAGGTGCGGCAGTTGGGGATGGTCGAGGCCAGGATGTGGCTGTGGCCGTCCTCGTGCTGCAGGCCTTCGCCGTTCAGGGTGGTGCGCCCGGCGGTGCCGCCGACCAGGAAGCCGTGGGCGCGGCTGTCGCCGGCGGCCCAGGCCAGGTCGCCGATGCGCTGGAAGCCGAACATCGAATAGAAGATGTAGAACGGCAGCATCGGCTGGTTGTGGGTGGAGTACGAGGTGCCGGCGGCGATCCAGCTGGACATGGCGCCGGCCTCGTTGATGCCTTCCTCGAGGATCTGGCCCTTCTTGTCCTCGCGATAGAACATCACCTGGTCCTTGTCCACCGGCTCGTACAGCTGGCCGACGGAGGAATAGATGCCGAGCTGGCGGAACATGCCTTCCATGCCGAAGGTACGGGCTTCGTCGGGCACGATCGGCACGATGCGCGGGCCGAGCTCCTTGTCCTTGACCAGCTGCGAGATGATCCGCACGAAGGCCATGGTGGTGGAGATTTCGCGGTCGCCCGAGCCGTCGAGGATGGCCTTGAGGGTGTCCAGCGGGGGAACCGGGACCTGGAAGCTCTTCTGCCGGCGCACCGGCATGTAGCCACCCAGGGCGGCGCGGCGCTCGGCCAGGTACTTGGCCTCGGCGCTGCCTTCTTCGGGGCGGTAGAACGGCAGGTTTTCCAGGTCGGCATCCTTGATCGGGATGTCGAACTTGTCGCGGAACGACTTCAGGCTCTCGACGTCGACCTTCTTGACGTTGTGCGCGATGTTCTTCGCTTCGCCCGAGCCGGTGCCATAGCCCTTGATGGTCTTGGCCAGGATGACGGTCGGCTGGCCCTTGTGGTTGACCGCCTGGTGGTAGGCCGCATAGACCTTGTAGGGGTCGTGGCCGCCACGGTTGAGCTTCCAGATTTCCTCGTCGGAGAGGTCCTTGACCATCTCCAGCAGCTCCGGACGCGCACCGAAGAAGTGCTCGCGCACGTAGGCGCCGTCTTTCGCCTTGTAGTTCTGGTATTCGCCGTCGATGACTTCATCCATGCGCGCCTGCAGCAGGCCGGCGGTGTCCTTGGCGAACAGCGGGTCCCAGAAGCGGCCCCAGATGACCTTGTTGACGTTCCACTCGGCGCCGCGGAACACGCCTTCGAGTTCCTGGATGATCTTGCCGTTGCCGCGCACCGGGCCGTCGAGGCGCTGCAGGTTGCAGTTGATGACGAAGATCAGGTTGTCCAGCTTCTCGCGGCCGGCCAGGGAGATGGCGCCCAGGGATTCGGGCTCGTCGCACTCGCCGTCGCCCATGAAGCACCAGACCTTCTGCTTGCCGGCGGGGATGAAGCCGCGGCTCTCCAGGTACTTCATGAAGCGCGCCTGGTAGATCGCCTGGATCGGGCCCAGGCCCATGGACACGGTGGGGAACTGCCAGAAGTCCGGCATCAGCCAGGGGTGCGGGTAGGAGGACAGGCCGTGGCCGTCCACTTCCTGGCGGAAGTTGTTCAGTTGGTCTTCGCTGATGCGGCCTTCGAGGAAGGCGCGGGCGTACACGCCGGGGGAGGCGTGGCCCTGGAAGAACACCAGGTCGCCGCCGTGTTCTTCGGTCGGGGCCTGGAAGAAGTAGTTGAAGCCGATGTCGTAGAGCGTCGCCGAGGAAGCGAAGGAGGAGATGTGGCCGCCCAGATCCGGGTCGTGCTTGTTTGCCTTCATCACCATGGCCAGCGCGTTCCAGCGCACCAGCGAGCGAATGCGGCGTTCCATGAACAGGTCGCCGGGCATGCGTGCTTCGTGGGTCACCGGGATGGTGTTGCGGTAGGGCGTGGTGATGGCGTAGGGCAGTTGGGTGCCGGACCGGCTGGCCAGCTCGCCCATGCGGGTCATCAGGTAGTGGGCGCGGTCTTCACCTTCACGGTCCAGGACCGATTCCAGGGCGTCCAGCCATTCCTGGGTTTCGACGGGATCAAGGTCTTGCATGGCTTGCTCCAGGGCGGAAAGGCTTCCAGAATCGAAAGCCAGTAGATCGTTGCCGATAGCAGCGCCGGCCTCGTGGGCGACGCCGCGAATTCTTGGAAGTGCACCGGGGGTGGTTCCGGCGGGTTGTAGTTTTACTACAAAACGCGACTGGATACAGCCCTTGGGCGAAAAAAGTTAGTAGTAAAACTACAGGCGCCCGAATGGCGGGGCTTCCGCGGGGTTGCCGTTCATCAGGATCGATGCATGACTCTGCCGTCCCGGGCCGCCTTGCCGGCCACCTTGAAGCCCCTCGCCGAGCGCGCGGGGCAGACCTTCAGCACCGCCGTAGCCGATCTTCCCGCCGAAAACGCCGCCCTTTATGAGCAGTGGTCCGCCGAGCGCCACGCCGACTTCGCCCAGGTCTGCGCCGCCAGCGACTTCGTCGCCGAGCAGGCGGCGCGCGATGCCGCGGGCTTCCTCGAACTGGTGGCCAGCGGCCAGCTGGGCCGGCCGCTGGAGCGCGGCGAGATGCGCGCGCAACTGGAGGCGCTGCTGGCCGACTGCGCCGACGAGGACGAACTGGGCCGCCGCCTGCGCCGCTTCCGCCGGCGCCAGCAGATACGCATCGTCTGGCGCGACCTGACCCGCGGCAGCGACCTGGCCGGCACCTGCCGCGACCTGTCGGACCTCGCCGATAACTGCATCGACCTGGCCTACCGCTGGCTCTACGAAAGGCACTGCCAGCAGTTCGGCACCCCCATCGGCCACCGCTCCGGCCTGCCGCAGCAACTGGTGGTGCTGGGCATGGGCAAGCTGGGCGCCGGCGAGCTGAACCTGTCCTCGGACATCGACCTGATCTTCGGCTACCCCGAGGGCGGCGAGACCCAGGGCGCCCGCCGTGCCCTGGATAACCAGGAGTTCTTCACCCGCCTGGGGCAGAAGCTGATCAAGGCGCTGGACGCCATCACCGTCGAAGGTTTCGTCTTCCGCGTCGACATGCGCCTGCGCCCCTACGGCTCCAGCGGTCCGCTGGTGCACAGCTTCGCCGCGCTGGAGCAGTACTACCAGGACCAGGGCCGCGACTGGGAGCGCTACGCCATGATCAAGGCGCGGGTGGTCGGCGGCGACCAGGACGCCGGCCAGCGCCTGCTGGAGCTGCTGCGGCCGTTCGTCTACCGGCGCTACCTGGACTTCTCGGCCATCGAGGCGCTGCGCAGCATGAAGCAACTGATCCAGCAGGAAGTGCGGCGCAAGGGCATGAGCGAAAACATCAAGCTCGGCGCCGGCGGCATCCGCGAGGTGGAGTTCATCGCCCAGGCCTTCCAGCTGATCCACGGCGGCCGCGACCTGAGCCTGCAGCAGCGGCCGCTGCTGCGGGTGCTGGCGACACTCGAAGGGCAGGGCTACCTGCCGCCGCAGGTGATTGCCGAGCTGCGCGAGGGCTACCAGTTCCTGCGCTACGCCGAGCACGCCCTGCAGGCCATCGACGACCGGCAGACGCAGATGCTGCCGGAGGACGAGCTGTCGCGCATCCGCGTCGCCTTCATCATGGGCTTCGCCAACTGGTCGGCGTTCCACGAGGCGATCAACCACTGGCGCGAGCGCGTCGACTGGCACTTCCGCCAGGTGATCGCCGACCCCGACGAGGACGAGAGCGGCGAGAACGAGGGCGCCACCCCTGGCGCCGAGTGGCTGCCGCTATGGGAAGAGCAGATGGACGAGGAGTCCGCCTGCCGGCAACTGGCCGAGGCCGGGTTCGCCGAGCCGGCGGCGGCCTTCAAGCGGCTCATCGACCTGCGCCACGGCAACCAGGTGCGCGCCATGCAGCGCCTGGGCCGCGAGCGCCTGGACGCCTTCGTCCCGCGGCTGCTGAACATGCTCGCCGAGCACGAGAAACCGGACCTGACCCTGGAGCGCGTGCTGCCCCTGGTGGAGGCGGTGGCGCGGCGCTCGGCCTACCTGGTGCTGCTCACCGAGAACCCCGGCGCCCTGGAGCGCCTGCTGACGCTGTGCGCGGCCAGCCCGATGGTGGCCGAGCAGATCGCCAAGTTCCCCATTCTGCTGGACGAGCTGCTTAATGAAGGGCGCCTGCTCAGTCCGCCGCAGGCGCCGGAGCTGATCGCCGAGCTGCGCGAGCGGCTGATGCGCATCCCCGAGGACGACCTCGAACAGCAGATGGAGACCCTCCGTCACTTCAAGCTGGCCCACGGCCTGCGCGTGGTGGCCTCGGAGATTGCCGGCACCCTGCCGCTGATGAAGGTCAGCGACTACCTGACCTGGCTCGCCGAGGCCATCCTCGAACAGGTCCTGGCCCTGGCCTGGCACCAACTGGTGCAGCGCCACGGCCGACCGCTGCGCGCCGACGGTACGCCCTGCGACACCGACTTCATCATCGTCGGCTACGGCAAGGTCGGCGGCCTGGAGCTGGGCCACGGCTCGGACCTGGACCTGGTGTTCATCCACGACGGCGACCCGCAGCGCGAGACCGACGGCGCCAAGCCCATCGACGGCTCGCAGTTCTTCACTCGCCTGGGGCAGAAGATCATCCACTTCCTCACCACCCAGACCACTTCCGGCGCGCTCTACGAGGTGGACATGCGCCTGCGCCCCAGCGGCGCCGCCGGCCTGCTGGTGAGTTCGCTGGCGGCTTTCCAGGCCTACCAGCAGAACGAGGCCTGGACCTGGGAGCACCAGGCCCTGGTGCGCGCCCGCGTGCTGGCCGGCAGCGCGCGGGTGGCCGAGGCCTTCGAGGGCATCCGCGCCGCGGTGGTGGGGCGCCATCGCGACCTGGCCGAGCTGCGCCGGGAAGTCAGCGAGATGCGCGCCAAGATGCGCGACAACCTGGGCACCCCCGCGACCGCCGCCGGCACCGCGCCGAATGCCTTCGAAGCCGCGGCGCCCTTCGATCTCAAGCAGGATGCCGGTGGTATCGTCGATATCGAATTTATGGTGCAATATGCGGCCCTTGCCTGGTCGTGGCAGCACCCTGGGTTGCTGCAGTTCACCGACAACATCCGCATCCTGGAAGGGTTGGAGCGGGCTGGCCTGATCGCCAGCGAGGACGTCCGTTTCCTGCAGGAGGCCTACAAGGCCTATCGCGCAGCCGCGCACCGTCTGGCGCTGCAGAAACAGCCAGGGGTAGTGGGCGGCGACCGTTTCCATGAAGAACGCCGCGGAGTGATGCGGATCTGGCGCGAGCTCGAGCTCGCCTGATCCCGGGCAGTACGCACAGGTCGCCGGCGGGGCTGGGTTCCGCGGCGACCGGACGACGAATTTCTGTGAGGAGCTGGCAAATATGTCGATGGCCGATCGTGATGGCGTGATCTGGTATGACGGCGAACTGGTGCAGTGGCGCGACGCGACCACCCACGTTCTGACCCACACCCTGCACTACGGCATGGGCGTGTTCGAGGGCGTGCGCGCCTACAACACCCCGCAGGGCACCGCGATCTTCCGCCTGCAGGCCCACACCGACCGTCTCTTCGACTCGGCGCACATCATGAACATGAAGATGCCGTTCACCAAGGAAGAGATCAACGAAGCGACCCGCGCCGCGGTCCGCGAGAACAACCTGGAAAGCGCCTACATCCGTCCGATGGTGTTCTACGGAAGCGAAGGCATGGGCCTGCGCGCCGCCGGCCTGAAGGTCCACGTGATCGTCGCCGCCTGGCACTGGGGCGCCTACATGGGCGACGACGCCCTGGAGCAGGGCATCAAGGTGCGCACCAGCTCCTTCACCCGCCACCACGTGAACATCTCCATGACCCGCGCCAAGTCCAACGGCGCCTACATCAACTCGATGCTGGCCCTGCAGGAAGCCATCTCCGGCGGCGCCGACGAGGCCATGATGCTGGACCCCGAAGGCTACGTGGCCGAGGGCTCGGGCGAGAACATCTTCATCATCAAGGACGGCGTGATCTACACCCCGGAAGTCACCGCCTGCCTGAACGGCATCACCCGCAACACCGTGCTGACCCTGGCCGACGAGCTGGGCATCAAGGTGGTGGAGAAGCGCATCACCCGCGACGAGGTGTACATCGCCGACGAAGCCTTCTTCACCGGCACCGCCGCCGAAGTCACCCCGATCCGCGAGGTGGACGGCCGGCAGATCGGCATCGGCCGCCGCGGCCCGGTGACCGAGCGACTGCAGAAGGCCTACTTCGACCTGGTCACCGGCAAGACCAGCGCCCATCCGGAGTGGCGCACTCTGGTCAAATGAGCCGGAAGCTGGAAGCCTGAAGTCGGAAGCCAACGCGGTTCCAGACAGGCTTCCAGCTTCGAGCTTTCAGCCTCCAGCTTATGAACATTCTGATCGTAGGTCCCTCCTGGGTCGGCGACATGGTGATGGCGCAGACGCTCTTCGAGTGCCTGAAGCGCGAACACCCCGACTGCCAGATCGACGTGCTGGCGCCCGACTGGAGCCGGCCGATCCTCGAACGCATGCCCGAAGTGCGCCAGGCCCTGAGCTTCCCGCTCGGCCACGGCGTGCTCGACATCGCCGCGCGCCGGCGCATCGGCAAATCCCTGGCCGGCCAGTACGACCAGGCGATCCTCCTGCCCAACTCGCTCAAGTCCGCGCTGGTGCCGTTCTTCGCCGGCATCGCCAGGCGCACCGGCTGGAAGGGCGAGATGCGCTACGGCCTGCTCAACGACGTGCGCAAGCTCGACAAGGCGCGCTACCCGCTGATGATCGAGCGCTTCATGGCCCTGGCCTACCCGCCGGGCGCCGAGCTGCCCAAGCCCTACCCGCAACCGCGCCTGGCCATCGACCCGGCCAGCCGCGACGCGGCCCTGGCCAAGTTCGGCCTGAGCCTGGACCGCCCGGTGCTGGCGCTGTGCCCCGGCGCCGAGTTCGGCGAAGCCAAGCGCTGGCCGGCGGAGTTCTATGCCAAGGTCGCCGAGGCGAAGATCCGCGCCGGCTGGCAGGTGTGGATCTTCGGCTCGAAGAACGACCACCCCGGCGGCGAGGACATCCGCTCGCGGCTGATCCCCGGCCTGCGCGAGGAGTCGGTCAACCTCGCCGGCGGAACCGCCCTGGCCGAGGCCATCGACCTGATGTCCTGCGCCTGCGCCGTGGTCAGCAACGACTCCGGCCTGATGCACGTGGCCGCCGCGCTGAACCGCCCGCTGGTGGCGGTCTACGGCTCCACCTCGCCGCAGTTCACCCCGCCGCTGGCCGATGCCGTGGAAATCGTCCGCCTGGGCCTGGAATGCAGCCCCTGCTTCGACCGCGTGTGCCGCTTCGGCCACTACAACTGCCTGCGCGAGCTGCCGCCGTCGATGGTGCTGCAGGCGCTCGACCGCCTGGTCGCGGACCCGGTCGACGTCGAATGAGGGTACTGCTGATCAAGACGTCGTCCCTGGGCGACGTCATCCATACCCTGCCGGCGCTCACCGACGCCGCCCGGGCCATCCCCGGCATCCAGTTCGACTGGGTGGTGGAGGAAGGCTTCGCCGAGATCCCGGCCTGGCACCCGGCGGTGGCCCAGGTCATCCCGGTGGCCATCCGGCGCTGGCGCAAGAACCTCTGGCAGACCCTGAAGAACGGCGAGTGGCGGCGTTTCAAGAAGCGCCTGCGCGAGGTCGACTACGACCTGGTGATCGACGCCCAGGGCCTGCTCAAGAGCGCCTGGCTGACGCGCTACGCGAAGAAGGTGCCGGTCGCCGGGCTGGACAGGGAATCCGCGCGCGAGCCGGCGGCCAGCCGCTTCTACGACCGCGGCTACCCGGTCGCCTGGGGCCAGCACGCGGTGGAGCGCGTGCGCCAGCTGTTCGCCCAGGCGCTGGACTACCCGCTGCCGGCGGGCGTCGGCGACTACGGCCTGGACCGCGGCCTGCTGATCGACGGGAGCGCCGGCGAGCCTTATCTGGTCTTCCTGCACGGCACCACCTGGGTCACCAAGCACTGGCCCGAGGCCTACTGGCGCGAGCTGGCCGAGCGCATGGGCGAGCGCGGCTGGTCGGTGCGCCTGCCCTGGGGCAACGACAACGAGCGCCAGCGCGCCGAGCGCATCGCCCAGGGCTTGGAAAACGCCTCGGTGCTCCCCAGGTTATCCCTCGCAGGCATGGCCAAGGTCCTGGCCGGCGCTTCCGCCTGCGTGGCGGTGGACACCGGGCTCGGACACCTGGCCGCCGCCCTGGACGTGCCGACGCTGTCGCTGTTCGGCCCGACCAATCCCGGGCTGACCGGCGCCTACGGGCGTTCCCAGGTGCACCTGGCCAGCGACTGGCCCTGCGCACCCTGCCTGCAGAAGACCTGCACCTACCAGCCGACGGCCGAAGACAAGCGCCAGTTCGACCTGCGGCAAGAGCAGCCCCTGTGCTTCACGCGCCTGAACCCGCAGCGCGTGGCGCTGCAACTGGAGGCGCTGCTGCTGGCCCCGGAGACGCTTCGATGAAACTGGCTTTCGTCCTGTACAAGTACTTCCCGTTCGGCGGGTTGCAGCGCGACTTCATGCGCATCGCCCTGGAATGCCAGAAGCGCGGCCATTCCATCCGTGTCTACACGCCGATCTGGGAGGGCGAGGTGCCGCCCGGCTTCGACGTGCGCGTGGCGCCGGTCAAGGCGCTGTTCAACCACCGCCGCAACGAGAAGTTCAGCGCCTGGCTGGCCGCCGACCTGGCGCGCGACCCGGTGGACCGGGTGATCGGCTTCAACAAGATGCCGGGCCTCGACGTCTACTACGCCGCCGACGGCTGCTTCGAAGACAAGGCGCAGACCCTGCGCAACCCCATCTACCGCCGCTGGGGCCGCTACAAGCACTTCGCCGACTACGAGCGGGCGGTGTTCGCCCCCGAGTCGAAGACCGAGGTGCTGATGATCTCCGAGGTGCAGCAGCCGCTGTTCATCAAGCACTACCACACCCCGATCGAGCGCTTCCATCTGTTGCCTCCGGGCATCGCCCTGGACCGCCGCGCGCCGGCCAACGCCGCGGAAATCCGCGCCGACTTCCGCCGCGAATTCAAACTGGCCGACGACGACCTGCTGCTGGTGCAGATCGGTTCGGGCTTCAAGACCAAGGGCCTGGATCGCAGCCTCAAGGCCCTGGCGGCGCTGCCGCGGGATCTGCGCAAGCGCACCCGGCTGATCGCCATCGGCCAGGACGACCCCAAGCCCTTCCTGCTGCAGGTCAAGGCCCTGGGCCTGTCGGACCACGTGCAGATCCTCAAGGGCCGCAGCGACATCCCGCGCTTCCTGCTCGGCGCCGACCTGCTGATCCACCCGGCGTACAACGAGAACACCGGCACCGTGCTGCTGGAGGCGGTGGTCGCCGGGCTGCCGGTGCTGGTCACTGACGTCTGCGGCTACGCCCACTACATAGCCGAAGCCGATGCCGGCCGCGTGGTGCCATCGCCCTTCGAGCAGGACGCCTTCAACCGCATGCTCGCGGAGATGCTCCGGGACGACGCGGCGCGCGCCGCCTGGTCGCGCAACGGCCTGGCCTTCGCCGACACGGCGGACCTGTACTCCATGCCGCAGCACGCCGCGGACGTGATCCTGCAGGAGCGCCCATGAACACCCCACTCCCCGGCTTCCCCGGGCTCCTACGAAAGGCGGGCGCCCATGAAGCTTGAGTTGCGCGAGCCGTTCAGGAGCCTGTGGGCCGGCAAGGACCCCTTCGTCGAGGTCGAGCGCCTGCAGGGCAAGGTCTACCGCGAGCTGGAAGGCCGCCGCACCCTGCGCACCGAGGTCGACGGCCGCGGCTACTTCGTCAAGATCCACCGCGGCATCGGCTGGGGCGAAATCTTCAAGAACCTGCTCAGCGCCAAGCTTCCGGTGCTTGGCGCCGGCCAGGAGCAACGCGCCCTGGAGCGCCTGCACCAGGCCGGCGTGGCGACCATGACCGCGGTGGCCTACGGCGAGCGCGGCAGCGACCCGGCGCGCCAGCATTCCTTCATCGTCACCGAGGAACTGGCCCCCACCATCGACCTCGAACAGCTGTCGCTGAACTGGCTGCGCGAGCCGCCTGCGCCGCGCTTCAAGCGCGCGCTGATCGACGAAGTGGCGAAGATGGTCGGCACCATGCACCGCGCCGGGGTGAACCATCGCGACTGCTACATCTGCCACTTCCTGCTGCACACCGACCGCCCGCCGACGCCCGACGACCTGCGCCTGTCGGTGATCGACCTGCACCGCGCCCAGACCCGCGCCGCCACGCCGCGGCGCTGGCGCGACAAGGACCTGGCCGCGCTGTACTTCTCGGCGCTGGACATCGGCCTGACGCAACGCGACAAGCTACGCTTCCTGCGCGGTTACTTCCGCAAGCCCCTGCGCGACATCCTCCGCGAGGAGGCCGCTCTGCTCGCCTGGATGGAGCGCAAGGCCGCCAAACTCTACGATCGCAAGCAGCGCTACGGAGACCTGCTCTGATGTCGGGCTGGACCCTGGAACCCGCCTACCGCCACCTGTCCGCCGACTTCGGCAGCCTGGATGCGGTGTTCGCCCTTGAGGGCGAGCGCCTGACCAAGGACCCCAAGTCCGAAGTGATCCGCGTCGAGCGCGACGGCGTGCGCTACTACGTCAAGCGCTACAACAGCGCCGGCAAGGGTTACCACCGCTACCTGGCGCGGCCGCGGATCAAGGCCGAGTGGCAGAACCTCAAGCAGTTCGCCAAGTGGGGCATCCCCACCGCCGAAGTGGTGGCCTGGGGCCTGGAGCGCAAGCACGGCGCCTTCGTCCGCGGCGCCATGGTCACCCGCGAAGTGCCGGGCACCGAGGACCTGGCCGCGCTGGCCCGGCGCGACGACCCGCGCCTGCGCGACCGCGCCTGGGTCGACCACGTCAGCCGGCAGCTGGCGGCGCACACGCGGCTGATGCATGACCACCACTTCACCCACAATGACCTGAAGTGGCGCAACATCCTGGTCGACGCCGCCGGCACCGTGTATTTCATCGACTGCCCGATCGGCAACTACTGGGTCAGTTTCATGCTGCGCCACCGCGTGACCAAGGACCTGGCGACCCTGGACAAGGTGGCCAAGTACCACCTTTCCGCCACCCAGCGCCTGCGCTTCTACCTGCAGTACCGCCGGCGCGAGCGGCTGAACGCCTCGGACAAGGTCCGCGTGCGGCGCATCGCCCATTTCTACGAGGGACGCGAGTGAACGACTTCATCGCCGACGACGACCGCGAGCGCCTGCACAGCCAGGGCCTGGCCGACTTCGACACGCTCTGGACGCTGCCGCTGGAGGCGGTGGACGAGCCCAACACCGAGCGCGGCGGCATGAGCTGCGTGTTCCGCCTGGAGCTGGACGGCGGCGCCTACTACCTCAAGCGGCAGAGCAACCACCTCACGCGCAGCCTGCTGCGCCCGGGCGGCGAGCCGACCTTCGCCCGCGAGTTCCGCAACATCCAGCGCTACCAGCAACTGGGCATCCCGGCGTTGCAGGCGGCCTTCTTCGGCGAACGCCGCGAGGGCGGCGAGCGCCGCGCCATCCTGGTGACCCGCGCGCTGGACGGCTGGCGCGACCTGGACGCCTGGCTGAAGGACTGGTCCGGCCTGCCGGCGGAGCGCCGCCAGGCCATCCTGCACGCCTGCGGCATGCTCGCCCGGCGCCTGCACGAGGCCGGGCAGATGCACGGCTGCTTCTATCCCAAGCACATCTTCCTGCGGGAAGCCGAGGACGGCTTCCAGGCCTGCCTGATCGACCTGGAGAAGACCCGCCCGCTGTGGTTCGGCCTGCGCGACCGCGTCAAGGACCTGGAGCCGCTGCTGCGCCGCGCGCCGGACTGGAGCGAGGTGGACGTGCGTCAACTGCTCGCCTCCTATCTGGGCAGCGCGGCCAGCGGCGCCGAGGTGGACCACTGGTACAAGCGCCTGGGCGCGCGTCGGCGCAAGAAGGAGAAACGCGGGTGAGGCTGGGCGAGATGCGAAGCGCCGGGCGCCAGCCGACGCTGCCGCTGCGACTGGAACTGGCCGATGGCGCCGGCCCCGCCGAACTGCGCCTGGACAGCCTGCTGCGCGTGCTGCCGGGCCGGCGCTACGTCGGCGCAGGCAACTGGCGCGGGCGCCAGGTGCTGGCCAAGCTGCTGGTCGGCGGCAAGGCCGCGCGGCACTTCCAGCGCGAGCTGGCCGGCGTGCGCCTGCTCGCCGAACAGGGCCTGACCACGCCGCTGCTGCTGGCCGACGGCCTGCGCGAAGGCGAGGGCGGCTGGCTGCTCTTCGAATTCCTCGACGATGCCCATAGCCTGGGCGACGCCTGGCGCGCGGTGGAAGCCGAGCCGGCGCTGTCCGACGCCCAGCAGGCGGTGCTCGGCGAGGCCCTGGCGGCCATCGCCGAACTGCACGCCAAGGGCCTCTGGCAGGAAGACCTGCACCTGGACAACCTGCTGCGCCACGCCGGCCGCCTGTACCTGATCGACGGCGCCGGCATCCGCGCCGAGACGCCCGGCCAGCCGCTGTCGCGCAAGCACGTGCTGGAAAACCTCGGAGTGTTCTTCGCCCAGTTGCCGGCCAGCCTCGACCCCTTCCTCGAAGAACTGCTGGTGCATTACCTGCTGGTCAACGGCGAGCACGCCCTGCCGCTGGAGGCCCTGCAGAAGGAGATCGCCCGGGTGCGCCGCTGGCGCGTCGCCGACCTGCTGAAGAAGATCGGCCGCGACTGCAGCCTGTTCAGCGTGCGCCGCGGCGCCTTCGGCCTGCGCGCGGTGCGCCGCGAGGAAGAAGCCGGCCTGGCGCCGCTGCTGGCCGAGCCGGACGCTTTCATTGACCGGGGGCATGTCTACAAGACCGGCGGTGCCGCTACCGTGGCGAAAGTGGAGCTGGATGGCCGCCCGCTGGTAGTCAAGCGTTACAACATCAAGAACCTGCTGCACTGGCTCAAGCGCTTCTGGCGCCCCAGCCGCGCCTGGGCCTCCTGGCGCGAGGGCAACCGTCTGGAAGCCCTCGGCATCGCCACCGCGAAACCCCTGGCGGTGCTGGAACGGCGCTGGCTGTGGCTGCGCGGGCCGGCCTTCCTGATTACCGATTACCTGGCCGGGCAGGATATAATTGCCCGTTTCAAACCCCATCTGGACGATCCGGACGGGGCCGGCATGCCGCCGGAGGCCGAACTCAAGGCCCTGGACAGTCTGTTCGCGGCGCTGCGGCGCGAGCGCATCAGCCACGGCGACCTCAAGGGCCACAACCTGTTCTGGCAGGGGGAAGGCGATGCGGGGCGCTGGGCGCTGATCGACCTCGACGCCATGCACAAGCACCACGGCCAGGCCGGTTTCGAGCGCGCCTATGCCCGCGACCGCGCACGTTTCCTGCGCAACTGGCCGCAGGGCAGCGCGCTGCACCGGTTGCTGGATGAGCGAATACCTAAGAGCAGCTGGAAGCTGGAAGCTGGAAGCTGAAAGCAAGAGCCTGGAGGTTGGCGCTGGTGTTTTGGGCTTCAAGCTTCAAGCTTCCGGCTTCAAGCTTCCAGCTGCTTCTAAGACAATTTATCCCAGCGTCGAGCCCGAGGCTTGACGCTGGAAGACGAAGGCCCCCAGGGGCTATGACGAACATCGCTGTTGCTTCAAGCTTCCGGCTTCAAGCTTCCAGCTGCTTTCAAAGAGGCTCTTACCCGTGTCATTGACCATCCTCGGCCTGTCCGGCGCCGTAAGCCACGACCCTTCCGCCGCCCTGTACATCGACGGCAAGCTGGTCGCGGCGGTCGAAGAAGAGCGCTTCGTCCGCGACAAGCACGCGAAGAACCGCATGCCCTACGAGTCGGCCAAGTTCTGCCTGGAGCAGGCCGGCATCAAGCCGTCCGACGTCGACGTGGTGGCCATTCCCTTCGCCCCCATCAGCCTGTTCGGCAAGGCCCGCTGGCACTACGCCAAGCGCTACGCCTACGCCCCGGACCGCGCGCTGGACGCCATCCTGCTCGGCAACCGCCGCTACAAGCGCTACTACAAGCGCATCCAGTGGTGCCTGCAGCAACTGGGCTTCGACCTGAAGAAGGTCAAGATCCAGCCGGTGGAGCACCACCTGGCCCACGCCTCCAGCGCCTACCACTGCTCCGGCTTCAAGGAGAAGACCGCGATCCTCGGGATCGACGGCAAGGGCGAGTACGCCACCACCTTCTTCGGCTACGGCGAGAACGGCAAGATCCACAAGATCAAGGAGTTCTACGACCCGGACTCCCTGGGCGGGCTGTACGGCGCGCTGACCGAGTACCTGGGCTTCGACATGCTCGACGGCGAGTTCAAGGTCATGGGCATGGCGCCCTACGGCGACGCCAGCAAGTACGATTTCTCGCGCCTGGCCAAGTTCGAGAACGGCGAGCTGATCATCAACACCGAGTACGCCAACGTCATCGGCTTCCGCCGCTACAAGGAAAAGGGCAAGGGCTACTACTTCTCGCCCAAGCTGATCGAGTGGCTGGGGCCCAAGCGCGAAGGCGACATCGCCGACGACCCGTACATCCACTACGCCGCCAGCATCCAGGCGCTGTTCGAGAAGCTGGCGCTGGAGATGATGGACTACTACCTGGGCGACATCCTCCGCGAAACCGGCAAGATCGCCTTCGCCGGCGGCTGCGCGCTGAACGTCAAGCTGAACCAGAAGATCATCGCCCGCCCCGAGGTCAAGGAGCTGTACGTGCAGCCCGCGGCCAGCGACGCCGGCACCGCGGTGGGCGCCGCCGCCTACGTGTCCTGGGAGCGCGGCGTGCCGGTGGAGAAGATGGAGCACGTCTACCTCGGCCCGGCCTACAGCAACGAAGACGTCATCGCCGCCTGCGCCCGCCACGAGGCCAAGCCGGCCTGGCGCAAGATCGACAACGTGCCCGAAACCATCGCCAAGGTGCTGGCCGACGGCAACCCGGTGGCCTGGTTCCAGGGCCGCATGGAATTCGGTCCGCGCGCCCTCGGCGGCCGCTCCATCCTCGGCTGCCCGAGCGTGCCGGGCGTGGCCGACCGCATCAACGCGCAGATCAAGTTCCGCGAGCGCTGGCGGCCCTTCTGCCCGTCGATGCTGGATACCGTCGGCCCGCAGATGTTCAAGATCGACCACCCGGCGCCGTTCATGACCTTCACCTTCGAGGTCAACGAAGAGTGGAAGACCCGCGTGCCGGAAGTCGTCCACGAGGACGGCACCTCCCGCGCCCAGGTGCTCAAGCGCGAGTTCAACCCGCGCTACTACGACCTGATGAAGGAGCTGGAGAAGCTCACCGGCAACGGCGTGGCGCTGAACACCTCGCTGAACCGCCGCGGCGAGCCGATGATCTGCTCGCCGACCGACGCGCTGAACATGTTCTACGGTTCGGACCTGCAATACCTGATCATGCAGGACATCCTGGTGGTCAAGGAAGGCGCGGCGGCCTATGACTCGCTCGGCTGAACCGCGGGTCCTGCAGTTCTGCCACGGCTATGACGGGCCCTTCCTGGATTGCGCCCGTCAGTACGCCAGCCTGTTCGCCGGCACCGGCTACCGGGTGACCACGGTGTTCCTCACCGGGGCGCCCGACGCCGAGGTGGCCGCCGGCTGCGCCAGCGACGAGGTGCTGTTCCTCGACTACAGCTCGAAGGACGTGCGCGGCCTCAAGCTGCGCGCCATCCGCGACCTGCGCGAGATCGCCCGCTCGCGGGACTTCCGCTTCTGCATCGCCCATCGCTTCAAGCCCACCTGGGTCGCCATGCTCGGCACGCGCCTGCCGGTGATCGGCGTGCACCATGGCTTCGGTGACTACCGCCGGCTTGGCCGCAAGCTGTTCGCCAAGCTGTTCGCCAAGCGCCTGAGCTTGCTGGCGGTGTCCAACGCCGTGCGCGACGAACTGCGCCAGTGCCTGCCGGCCTGGCCGGCGGAGCGCATCGAGACGCTGTACAACCGCGTCGACGTCGACGCCCTGCAGGCCGAGCAGGTGGAGCGCTACCCGGCGCGCCAGCACCTGCGCCTGGCGGACAACGCCTGGGTGGTCGGCAACGTCGGCCGCCTGCACCCGGACAAGGACCAGGCCACGCTGCTGCGCGGCTTCGCCGCGGCCCTGCCGCAACTGCCGCCGAACGCGCTGCTGGCGATCCTCGGCAAGGGCCGCCTGGAGGAAGACCTCAAGGCGCTGGCCCGCGAGCTTGGCATCGCCGAGCGCGTGCTGTTCCTCGGCCAGGTGCCGGACGCCAAGCGCTACTTCAAGGCCTTCGACGTGTTCGCCCTGAGCTCCGACCACGAGCCCTTCGGCATGGTCCTGCTGGAGGCCATGGCCGCCGGCGTGCCGCTGATCTCCACCGCCGGCGGTGGCGCCGGCGAAATCGTCGAGGGCCTGGGCATCCTCTTCCCGCTGCGCGACGACGCGGCCCTGGCCCAGGGCCTGGCGCACCTGGCGGCGCTCGACCGGCAGCAGCGCGAGGCCTGCGCCCGGCTGATGGACGAGCGCCTGCATGAGCGCTTCTCCGACGAGGCCGTGCGCCGGGAGTTCTGGAGCCTGCCGATGGTCCGTGCGCTGACGCGTGGCGTTTCCGAATGACGGCCGCGGCCGCCAAGGGTGAATCTTGAAAGTCCTGTTCCTGGTCCAGAAAGAACAACGCGCCATTCTCGACCGCCTCTACGACGGCATCGCCGAGCACTGCGACTGCGACCTGCGCTGGCTGAGCAGCGACGAGCAGGCCAACCTGCGCCGCTACTTCCGCGAGCAGGTGGACGTCTCGCGCTACGACCGCATCCTGTTCTTCCTGCGCTTCAAGAAGGAAATGCGCCAGGCTTCCTTCATCGCCAGCGTGCCGAACCTGGTGATCCTCGAACACGATGCCTACCAGAACTACATCCCCTGCAAGTACACCGGCAAGTTCAGCGCCCACTACCGGCGCATGCCCTGGGCGCGGGTGATCAGCTCCGGCGCGGTGGTCGCCCGGCGCCTGCGCGAGGAGGGCTTCGACGCCGTCTTCGTGCCCAAGGGCTACGACCAGGACCTGCTCCACGACCTGGGTCGCGAGCGCGACATCGAGCTGGCCTTCGTCGGCAGCACCGGCAGCGTCGCCTACAGCGGACGCAAGGCGCTGCTGGACGAACTGGGCAAGGTGGAGAACCTGCTGGTCACCAAGACCAACTCCGGCGAGGACTACCTGAACACGCTCAACCGCATCCGCTTCTTCGTCAGCGCGGACGTCGGCATGGGCGAGTACATGATCAAGAACTTCGAGGCCATGGCCTGCGGCTGCGTGCTTTTCGCCTACGACCAGGGCGAGGAGGAAAACCGCGCGCTGGGCCTGATGGACATGCGCAACGTGGTGTTCTACCGCGACATTCCCGAGCTGCGCCGCAAGCTGCAGGTGCTGCGCGAGGACCCTGAGCTGGCGGCGCGCATCGCCGCCCAGGGCCGCCAACTGGCCGAGGAAGGCTTCGGCTTCAGCCAGATCGGGGCGCGCATCGTCGAGGCGATGACGCCACCCTTGCGTCCACACCCGCCGGCCGGATGGCTGGACAAACTGCGCAGCCTCCTGGGCTAGGCTGGCGCAGCCAAAGGGAGATCCACTCCCGCCAAGGCGCCCATCGAGCGCCATACTTCTTTCATTTTCAAGGGGAACGACCGAATGCTGTCTCGTACGGCGGATTCCAACAGAGGCGATGACCAGGAACTGGTCAGCGTCATCATCGCCTCCTACAACCATGCCGCTTACATTGAGGCAAGCATCCGCAGCGTTATCGCCCAGACCTACCCGCACATCGAGCTGCTGGTGGTGGACGACGGCTCCTCCGACGGCAGCCCCGAGCTGCTGCGCCGCTTGCAGGCGGAACTGGGCTTCGACCTGCGCATCCAGGCCAACCAGGGGCTTTCCCGCACGCTGAACGAAACGATAGCCCGGGCCCGCGGCAACCTGATCGTGCCCTTCGGCTCGGACGACATCATGTTCCCGCAGCGCATCCAGCGGCAGGTCGAGTACATGCGTGGCAAGCCGGAAGTGGGTATCTGCGCTGGCAACATCGAGATCATCGACTCCCACGGGCAGGTCATGCCCGAGCGCGAACAGCGCCAGCGCGACCTGCCGTTCCGCCGGCTGGATTTCGAGGACATGTTCCTCGACCTCAAGCCGGGGCCCATGGCGGCGACCCTGATGTTCCGCCGCGAGGCGCTGGAGAAGGTCGGCGGCTTCAATCCGGAAATCCGCCTGGAAGACGTCTACATCGAGCTGACCATCACCCGCGCCGGCTACTTCATCGACATCCTCGGCGAGGTCCTGGCGCAGTACCGCAAGCACCCCACCAACACCTACAAGAACCTGCCGTTCATGGTCGACAACATGCTGCGCACCTATGCCCGGTTCCGCGACCATCCGGCCTACGAGCAGGTCTGCATGCGCTACCGCAATTCGATGTTCCTCAAGTGCGCCAACCGCGACAAGGTGCTGGCCAGGCAGCTGTTGCGAGACATGCCGCTGCGCTACTGGAATCTCAAGACTCTCAGGGGGCTCCTGCGCCTTCTGCTGCGCTGAACGAGCGCTGCAGCCGCAGCCGCACCCATTGCGCATAGAGGAAGGCCAGCGGCAGCCAGATCAGGAACCAGTGCTCCTTGGGCCGGGACAGGAAGGCCATGCCTTCGGTCAGCCCGGCGCCCAGCCCGAAGACCAGCCAGCCCGAGGCGATCAGCACCACGGCGTCGCGGCGTTCGCGCCAGGCGAAGACGAAGGCGCTGACATAGAGCGCGACCCACAGCACCAGGCCCACGACGCCGCCGGCATAGAGCACACCTAGCTCCATGTTGTGCGGGTCGGCCAGGAGCAGACCGGGAATCTGTATGTGGATGGGGTGACCGAAGCCATGGCCGAACCAGGGGCGTTCGCTGATCTGGCGCAGGGCGTCCAGCCAGATGGTCGGCCGGTAGGAGACGCCGCGCTCGACGATCAGCTCGGGGTAAAGCCAGAACTGGATGGCGCAGAGCAGCACCAGCGCGGCAAGGGCCATGCCGCCTCGGCGAGGGTTGCAGGCGACGAGCAGCCAGAGCAGGGCGGCGACTATGCCGGTCAGTGGCGTGCGCGAGCCGGTGACGAACAGCAGGAAGCCCAGGATCAGCAGCGCGACGACCGGCGCCGGCGAGAGTGGCGAGCGGGCCAGGAACCAGCGCCCCAGCCAGATGGTCGCGAATGCGCCGTAGACATGGGCGCTCAGCAACGGGTTGTAGAGGGCGCCGTAGCCGGTGAAGCGTTCGCCGGCGATGTGCAGGCGCGTGCTGTAGAGGAAATAGCCAAGGGACAGCACGGCGCTGAGCAGGGCCACCCAGGCGGCCGCGTGCAGGACCTGCTGCAGGCGCGACGACGGCTGTATTGCGACCAGCGCAACGCAGAAGAACAGCAGAGATATGAATAGTGGCCGTTTCAACAGGGATGAGGGCGAGTCGTCGAGGCTGACCGCCCAGCTCAGCGTCAGCATCATGTACAGGCTGAAGAGCGCGAAGCAGATGAACAGCGGGTTGCCCAGCAGGGCCCGCCATGGCGAGGGGCGGAGGAACAGCGCGATCAGCGTCGGGGTGGCGACGAACACATAGAACAGGCGGTGATAGTCGCCGCGATCGCCTATCCAGAACATCCCCGTGAGCAGCATCAGCAAGCCGAGCGGCAGCAGGTTGCAGGCCAGGAAACGCTTGCAGTCCGCCAGACGTCTGCCCATGGTTGCGGAGCCGGTTACATCGTCAGTCATTGTCGATACGTCTGTCCCAGGAGCGCCTGGACGGTCAGGTGAGTGTCGCTTTCGTGCAGGTAGGCTTGCAGAACCTGGTTGCCATCCGCCAGCAACCACTGCCGATCCTCCACATAGCGCAGCATGTGCGCGAAGTTGCGCTTGCGCTGGGCGCGGCCGAGGGCGCGGCGCTGGGTCTTCATGTCGGCGATGTCGATCAGCCCCAGTTCGCCCTGCGGGGTCTGCACCACGTTGCCCAGGTGCAGCGAACGGAAGTACACGCCGCGCTCGTGCAGCCGGGCGATCAGCTCGCCCAGGCGCTCGCGCAGGGGGCCGTCGGCCTGGCCGGCGGCGATCAGCTGGCGCAGCGTCTGGCCCGGCAGCGGGCGGTAGTGCACCAGGTCGCGGGCGATGCCGGGCACGCGGTAGACGCCGATCACCTCGGGGCAGGGAATGCCCAGCCGCTGCAGCGCCCGGGCGTTGTCGGCAAAGCGCTGGGCATAGGGGTAGAGCGCCGCCGAGGAGATCAGCCGCTTGCGCCGGAACAGCTTGACGAAGTTGCCGTCGGGCAGGCGCAGGACCTTGTCGCCGTGCTTGTCGGCTTCCAGCACGGTGGCGCCGGCGCGAAGCGATTCGTAGGCGGGTAGGTCGAGCTCTTGCATACCGGCTTCCTGGACGGGGGCCGGCTATAGTAGCCCAGGCGCCGGGCAAACGAGAGGCCTGTGTTATAATCGCCGGCCTTTTCAGCGTGCGATTCTTTCATGACCGGCAAAGACACCGCAGAGCCCTCGAGCCTGAAGATCTACTTCCGCCTGCTCACCTACGTGCGGCCCTATTGGGGCATGTTCGCCCTGAGCATCGTCGGCTTCCTGATCTTCGCCGCCACCCAGCCGATGCTGGCCGGCATCCTCAAGTACTTCGTCGACGGCCTGACGCACCCGGACGCCAAGCTGTTCCCCAACGCGCCCTGGCCCTGGCTGCGCGACCTCTCGCTGCTCTACGCGGTGCCGCTGCTGGTGGTGATGATCGCGGTGTGGCAGGGCATCGGCTCCTTCCTCGGCAACTACTACATCGCCCGCGTCTCCCTGGGCCTGGTGCACGACCTGCGGGTGGCGCTGTTCAACAATCTGCTGACGCTGCCCAACCGCTACTTCGACAGCCACAACTCCGGGCACCTGATCTCGCGCATCACCTTCAACGTGACCATGGTCACCGGCGCCGCCACCGACGCCATCAAGGTGGTGATCCGCGAAGGCATGACCGTGGTCTTCCTGTTCCTCTCGCTGCTGTACATGAACTGGAAGCTGACCCTGGTGATGGTCGCCATCCTGCCGGTCATCGCCCTGATGGTGACCAGCGCCAGCCGCAAGTTCCGCAAGCAGAGCAAGAAGATCCAGGTGGCCATGGGCGACGTGACCCACGTTTCCTCCGAGACCATCCAGGGCTACCGCGTGGTGCGCAGCTTCGGCGGCGAGGCCTACGAGCGCGAGCGCTTCCTGCAGGTGAGCCGCGAGAACACCAGCAAGAACCTGCGCATGAACAAGACCTCGGCTATCTACACGCCGATGCTGCAACTGGTGATCTACAGCGCCATGGCGGTGCTGCTGTACCTGGTGCTGCTGCTGCGCGGCGATGCCACCGTCGGCGACCTGGTGGCCTACATCTCCATGGCCGGCCTGCTGCCCAAGCCGATCCGCCAGCTATCCGAGGTCAGCTCCACCATCCAGAAGGGCGTGGCCGGCGCCGAGAGCATCTTCGAGCAGCTCGACGAGCAGCCCGAGGTGGACCGCGGCAGCGTGGAGAAGGAGCGCGTGCTGGGCCGCCTGGAAGTGAAGAACCTCAGCTTCAGCTACCCGGGCACCGACAAGCGCGTGCTCAACGACCTCAACTTCAGCGTCGAGCCGGGGCAGATGGTCGCCCTGGTCGGCCGCTCCGGCAGCGGCAAGTCGACCCTGGCCAACCTCATCCCGCGCTTCTACGACCACAGCCAGGGCAAGATCCTCCTCGATGGCGTGGACGTGGAGGACTACCGCCTGCGCAACCTGCGCAAGCACATCTCGCTGGTCACTCAGCAGGTCAACCTGTTCAACGACAGCGTGCTCAACAACATCGCCTACGGCGACCTCGCCAGCAAGCCGCGCAGCGCGGTGGAGAAAGCCGCCGAGGATGCCTTCGCCCGCGAGTTCATCGACCGCCTGGCCGAAGGCTTCGACACCGAGGTCGGCGAGAACGGCGTGATGCTCTCCGGCGGCCAGCGCCAGCGCTTGGCCATCGCCCGCGCGCTGCTCAAGGACGCCCCGGTGCTGATCCTCGACGAGGCCACCTCGGCGCTGGACACCGAGTCCGAGCGGCACATCCAGGCCGCCCTGGAAAAGGTCATGGAGGGCCGCACCACCCTGGTGATCGCCCACCGCCTGAGCACCATCGAGCGCGCCGACCTGATCCTGGTGATGGACCAGGGCCATATCGTCGAGCGCGGCACCCACGACGAATTGATCGCCCTCAACGGCTACTACGCGCGCCTGCACGCCAGGCAGTTCGCCGACGAGCCGGCCGAGGACGGCGTCGGCGAGTCGGTCTGAATGGCCCTGCTCGATCGCCTGCGCTGTTTCCGCGAGCGCGGCTGGACACCCATCGACGCCGCGGCCTACGCCGAGGCCTGGCAACGCTTCGGCGGCAGCGTGGCGACTCACCCGCAGGTGGTGGAGCGCCTGGCCGGCCTGGCCGGCATCCCGGTGCGCTACCTGGGCTGGGTCGCCGACGGCCAGCTGCGCGCCGCCATCCCCACCTGGGGCCGGCACCTGGCGCTGTCCAAGGACGTGCTCAAGCGCGAAGGCAAGAAGGCGTTGTTCGACCTGGGCAATGCCGAGATCATCCTGCCGGTCGCCGAGGATGCGCGGATCGCCCTGCGCCACCGGGTGCGCTACCTGTCCGAGTTGAACCAGCAGCAGGTGACCGACGCCCGCCGGCAAGATGAAGAGCTGGCGCTGAACCGCGCGCCGGCGGACTTCTCGAAGAAATTCCGCTACAACCAGCGCCGCGAACTGCGCCTGCTGGAAGAGGCGGGCGGCGTGCTGCAGCCGATGGACGAACTGAGCCCGGCAGAGCAAGCGGGTATCTACGCCGAACTGTTCCAGCGCCGCTGGGGCTTCGAGGTGCCGGGCAAGGCGCGCCTGGCCGAGGTGCTGGAACTGATGCGCGAATTCATGCGCGGCTCGCTGGTGCGCCTGGACGGCGAGCCGGTGGCGATCCAGATTCTCTACCGCGTCGAGTCGCCGAAGTGGATCAGCGTCGAATACATCAACGGCGGCGTGGCCCCGGAGAACCGCGAGTTCAGCCCTGGCAGCGTGCTCACCCACGTCAACACCCAGCAGGCCTGGGCCGAGGCCGAGGCGCTGGGCAAGCCGCTACGCTATTCCTTCGGCCGCGCCGACCGCGAATACAAGGACCGCTGGTGCCACCGGGTGCCGGTGTTCCAGGTGTAAATGCTCGAAATGCTCTTCGTAGGAGCGAGCTTGCTCGCGAATGAGCCCGCCGCGGAATCTGTTCGCGAGCAAGCTCGCTCCTACATCCACAAGGCAATAGGTCCCTTCCCCGGAGAACGCCCATGAGCGCCCGCAAGCAGCAACTGCTCAAGGCCCACCGCCGCAAGAAGCGCCTGGTGCTGTTGGTCGCGCTGCTGGCGCTGGTCGCCCTCGGCGTGTTCGCCCCCTGGTGGAGCGTGCCGCTGGCCGTGCTGCTGGGCTGGGTGGCCCACGAGGCCTGGTTCGCCGACCACCTGTTCTACTCGCCGCGCGACGACTACCGCTACGACTTCCCGGAAGGCCAGCTGAGCCTGCCGGCCTCCCTCGGTCCACACGGCCTGCACGTCGCCACCGATGCGCTGCCCGAGGGCTACGAGACGCTGCTGCTGCAGATCCGCGTCAAGGCCAACTGGCTGGGACGCTGGCTCGACCCGCAGGTGCTGATCGAAGGCGCCGATGGCATCGACCGCCAGGACTTCGAGCGCGGCGTGAACGGCGTGCGCTACCTCAACCTGTCCGGCCAGGGCGCGGCCCTGCGCGGCGGGCACCTGCGCATCCGCGGCCGCCATTGCCGCCTGGACAGCCAGGGCACCCTGCACGCCTTCCACAACCCGGACTACGCCGAGCGCCGGCTGATGGTCATCGCGCCCCATGCCGACGACGCCGAACTGGCCGCCTTCGGCCTGTACAGCCGCGCCGCCGAGGCCAGCATCGTCACCCTCACCCAGGGCGAGATCGAGGCCGAGCACTACCGGCGCCTGGGCCTGGACAAGGCCGCCGCGGCGCGCCTGAAGGGCCGCCTGCGCACCTGGGACAGCCTGGCCGTGCCGCTGTGGGGCGGGGTGCCGGCCAGCCGCTGCGTGCAGCTGGGCTACTACTGCCTGCAACTGCCGGCGATGTGCGGCGAACCGGACCAGGGCTTCGGTTCGCGGGAGTCCGGCGAGAGCGACATCCGCGGCCTGCGCCGGCACAACCCGCTGCAACTGCCGGCCGACGCCGACGGCGTGCCCAGCTGGAACAACCTGGTGGCCGACCTGGCGGCGCTGCTGGAGCACTTCCGCCCCGAGGTGCTGGTCACCCCGCACCCGCAACTGGATCCCCATGCCGACCACGTGCATGCCACGCGGGCACTGTGCGAGGCGATCGAGCGCAGCGCCTGGAAGCCGCAGACCCTGCTGTTCTACGCCAACCACCTGCACGACAACGACCGCTGGCCCATGGGCCCGGCCGAAGGCGGGGTGGCGCTGCCGCCGTGCATCGAGCCGCTGCCGGCCGACGCCCTGTGGAGCCCGACGCTGGACGCCGCCACGCGCCTCGACAAGGCCCAGGCCCTGGCCATGCAGCACGACCTGACAGTCCCGCTGCCGGCCAAGAAACGCCTGCGCCGGCTGATCCAGCGGGCCCTGGCCGGGCGCCGCTGGCCGGCCTTCGGCGAGGACGAATTCTTCCGCAAGGCGGTGCGTCGCCACGAGCTGTTCTGGGTCCGTCCGCTGCGCTGAACGACCGGCGCCCGGCGCGAGGCCGGGCGAGCGGCTATGGTATTATCCGCGGCGATTTCGACCTGCGGAGTTCCCATGAAACTGACCATGCCCCGTTTCGATCAGGCCCCTGTGCTGGTGGTCGGCGACGTGATGCTCGACCGCTACTGGCACGGCGCGACCTCGCGCATCTCGCCCGAGGCTCCGGTGCCGGTGGTGCGGGTCGAGCAGCATGAGGACCGCCCCGGCGGCGCGGCCAACGTCGCGCTGAACCTGGCCGCCCTGGGCGCCCCGGCCTTCCTGGTCGGCGTCACCGGCGAGGACGAGGCCGCCGCCAGCCTGGCCGACAGCCTCGGCGCGGTGGGTGTGACCACCCGCTTCCAGCGCATCGCCGGGCAGCCGACCATCGTCAAGCTGCGCGTCATGAGCCGGCACCAACAGTTGTTGCGGGTGGACTTCGAGGAACCCTTCAGGACCGACGCCGAGGCCCTGGCCCGCGAGACCGAAGCGCTGCTGGACCAGGTCCGCGTGCTGGTGCTGTCGGACTACGGCAAGGGCGCGCTGAAGAACCACCAGGCGCTGATCCAGGCCGCGCGCAAGCGCAACATCCCGGTGCTGGCCGACCCCAAGGGCAAGGACTTCTCCATCTACCGCGGCGCCAGCCTGATCACCCCGAACCTCTCCGAATTCGAGGCCATCGTCGGCCGCTGCCAGGATGAGAACGAGCTGGTGGCCAAGGGCCTGAAGCTGCTCGGCGACCTGGAACTGGGCGCGCTGCTGGTGACCCGCGGCGAGCACGGCATGACCCTGCTGCGCCCCGGCCACCCGGCGCTGCACCTGCCGGCCCGCGCCCGCGAGGTGTTCGACGTCACCGGCGCCGGCGACACCGTGATCTCCACCCTGGCCGGCGCCCTGGCCGCCGGCGAGGACCTGCCGCAGGCCGTGGCCCTGGCCAACCTGGCCGCCGGCATCGTGGTCGGCAAGCTCGGCACCGCGGCCATCAGCGCCCCCGAACTGCGCCGCGCGGTGCAGCGCGAGCAGGGTTCCGAGCGCGGCGTGCTGGGCCTGGAGCAACTGCTGCTGGCCATCGAGGACGCCCGCGCCCACGGCGAGAAGATCGTCTTCACCAACGGCTGCTTCGACATCCTCCACGCCGGCCACGTCAGCTACCTGGAACAGGCCCGCGCCCAGGGCGACCGGCTGATCGTGGCGGTCAACGACGACGCCTCGGTCTGCCGCCTGAAAGGCCCGGGCCGGCCGATCAACAGCGTCGACCGGCGCATGGCGGTGCTCGCCGGCCTCGGCGCGGTGGACTGGGTGGTGAGCTTCAGCGAAGACACCCCCGAACGCCTGCTCGCCCAGGTGCGCCCGGACGTGCTGGTCAAGGGCGGCGACTACTCCGTCGACCAGGTGGTCGGCGCCGACATAGTCGCCGGCTACGGCGGCGAAGTGCGCGTGCTCGGCCTGGTGCCGAACAGCTCCACCACCGCCATCGTCGAAAAGATACGTCGTAAGAATTAGCTGGAAGCTGAAAGCTGAAAGCGAGAGCCGCACACTTCCAGCTTCTAGCTTCTAGCTTCTAGCTTCTAGCTTCTAGCTTCTAGCTTCTAGCTTCTAGCTTCTAGCTTCTAGCTTCTAGCTTCTAGCTTCTAGCTTCTAGCTTCTAGCTTCCAGCTTCCAGCTTCCCACCCACTGACCGCCGTGCCAGCGCGTCCCGGCAAAGCGGTCATGGTCCCCCCGCCGCTTCCCGGCGCATGATCCCGGCATCCCATCCCCGCGTGGAGCGAGATGCCATGACCACCGACGTGCAGGGCCGCGCCCTGGCCGTGCTCAACCGGGTGGCCCAGGCCGACTGGCCGGACCGCCTGAAATTGCGCAAACCCTTCGAGAAACTGCTCTACACCGGCAGCCGCACCGGCTTCCGCATGGCCAGCCAGCGCGCCGCCAAGCAGCTCAAGACGCCGCGCAAGGTCGACCCGGACGGGCTCTTCGACCTGTCGCTGTCCGACGAACAGCAGATGCTGGTGACGATGCTCGAAGGCTTCGCCGCCGAGGTACTGCGCCCGGCCGCCCACGATGCCGACGCCAACGCCGGGGTGCCCGCCGAACTACTCAACCAGGCCCTGGAACTGGGCCTGGCCTACTACGGGGTGAACGAAGTGCACGGCGGCATGGCCGGCGAGCGCACCGTGCTGACCAACTCCCTGATCGCCGAAGCCCTGGCCCGCGGCGACCTGAGCCTGGCCGCGGCGCTGCTGGTACCGCTGTCGGCGGCCAACTGCATCCGCCGCTGGGCCAGCCCGCAGCAACAGGCGCAGTGGCTGCCGGCGTTCGTCGGCGAGGACGGCCCGCCGCTGATCGGCATCGCCGTCGGCGAACCGCAGTTGCTGGCCGACGCCGCGCAACTGAAGACCCAGGCGCGCAAGCGCGGCCGCCATTACCTGCTGTCCGGCGAGAAGTGCCTGGTGGTGCGCGGCCTGGATGCCAGCCAGTTGCTGGTCGCCGCGCAGGCTGCCGACGGCCCGGCGCTGTTCCTGGTCGATGCCGCCGCCAGGGGCGTGGAACGCCGCCCCGAACCGGCCATGGGCCTGAAGGCCGCCGGCACCGCGCGCATCCGCCTGAAGAGCGTGAAGGTGGCCGCCGAACGGCGCCTGGCCGCGGAGAAATTCGACTACCAGGCCTTCCTCGACCTCAGCGGCCTGGCCTGGTGCGCCCTGGCCCTGGGCACCGCGCAGGCGGCGCTGGACTACGTGACCGGCTACTGCAACGAGCGCGAAGCCTTCGGCGAACCTATCAGCCACCGCCAGGGCGTGGCCTTCATGGTCGCCGACATCGCCATCGAACTGGACGCCATGCGCCTGATGACCTGGCGCGCCTGCGCCCTGGCCGAGCGCGGCCAGCCGTTCCACCGCGAGGCCTACCTGGCGCGCCTGCTGTGTGCCGAGAAGGCCATGAAGATCGGCACCGACGCCGTGCAACTGCTCGGCGGCCACGGCTTCACCAAGGAACACCCAGCCGAGCGCTGGTACCGCGACCTGCGCGCCGTGGCCGTGATGGCCGGCGGCCTGCACCTCTGAGGAGCGCCTGCATGTACCTGGAAACCCCGAAGAAATTCCGCGGCCTGGTCAACCAGGCGCACCAGGTGGCGGAAAACTACCTGCGGCCGATCTCGCGCAAGTACGACAAGGCCGAGCACGCCTACCCCAAGGAGCTGGACCTGCTGGCCGCGCTGCTGGACGGCATGAATGCCGGCTCGCCGGACGCCGTGGGCGCCACCTCGGCCAGCAAGCGCAAGGGCGCGGCGGCGGAGGAGGGCGTGAAGAACGGCGGCAACCTCTCCGCCTGCCTGGGCGTGATGGAAATGTGCTGGGGCGACGTCGGCCTGCTGCTGGCCATGCCGCGCCAGGGCCTGGGCAACGCCGCCATCGCCGCGGTGGCCAACGACGAACAACTGAAACGCTTCGGCGGCACCTGGGCGGCCATGGCCATCACCGAACCGGGCTGTGGCTCGGACTCGGCGGCGATCCGCGCCACGGCGAGCAAGGACGGCGACCACTACGTGCTCAACGGCGAGAAGATCTTCGTCACCTCCGGCGCCCGCGCCGACGCCGTGGTGGTCTGGGCCACCCTGGACCGCGGCCTGGGCCGCGCGGCGATCAAGTCCTTCGTAGTGGAGAAGGGCACCCCGGGCATGACCGTCACCCGTCTGGAGAAGAAGCTCGGGATCAAGGCCTCGGACACCGCCTCCATCAGCTTCAGCGACTGCCGGGTGCCGGCGGCCAATCTGCTGGGCAATGCCGAGATCGACGTGCAGAAGGGCTTCGCCGGCGTGATGGAGACCTTCGACAACACCCGCCCGTTGGTGGCCGCCATGGCCGTGGGCGTGGCCAAGGCCTCGCTGGACCGCGCCCGCGAATTGCTGAAGAAGGCCGGCTGCCGTTTCGACTACGCCAAGCCGCTGCTCTCCGTCAGCCATGCCGAGGCGACCCTGTACCGCCTGGAGGCCGAATGGGAAGCGGCGCGCCTGCTGACGCTGAAGGCCGCGTGGATGGCCGACAACCGCCAGCCCAACTCCAAGGAGGCCTCCATCGCCAAGGCCAAGGCCGGGCGCGTGGCCAACGAAGTCACCCTGAAGTGCGTGGAACTGGCCGGCGCCCTGGGCTACGGCGAGGACGAACTGCTGGAGAAATGGGCGCGGGACTCGAAGATCCTCGACATCTTCGAAGGCACCCAGCAGATCCAGCTGCTGATCGTGGCGCGCCGCTTGCTGGGTAAAACCTCCAGCCAGTTGAAGTGATCATTCACATGTAGGAGCGCGCCCTGCGCGCGATTCGCAGGCAGGGCCTGCTCCTACAGGGCAGGCGTAGTGCTTTTCGTAGGATGGGTTGAGCTTGCGAAACCCATGCGGTCATCGGTGATGGGTATCGCTTCGCTCAACCCATCCTACGGGGGTTGTGTTTGCCGGGGGGGCGTAGGAGCGGGGCTCAGGCCGTGCGCCGGCCCTTGCCGGAATTGCCGTTGGCCGGCGGCAGGCTGTCGAGCCAGTCGCGGAAGCGGATGCGTTCGTCGCGCACCAGCCAGCCGTCCTGTTCGGCGAAGCTTTCCGAGAGCCAGATGCCGCGGGTCGCGGCCTTCACCAGCTCGCCCTTGCGCAGGGTGAAGAGCGCGTCGGTGGGCTGGCCGTGTTCCAGCGGCAGCAGGTACAGGTCCGGGCGGCGGCGGTCCAGGCGGGCCACCAGGGGGCCGCTTTCCAGGCGCTCGTCGACGTGGAACAGGCTGACGTCGCGCACGTCCTTGGGCAGCTCCATGCGCAGGTCGTAGACCAGCTGCAGCGAGGCGGTGGGCAGGTGCACGTAGGCCTGCGGGCGCTCGAGTAGACGCAGGGCGCCGGCCTGCACCGGGCGCGCGGCGCCGGACAGCGGCGTCAGCGAGAAATGGCTGGCCTCGCGGTAGCGCAGAGTGCCCTGGTAGGGCGTCGGCAGCCAGGTGTCGCCGAAGCGCCCGCCCAGCCAGCCGTCGGCGGTTTCCACCAGGCATTCCTCGGCCACTTCCTGGATGGCGGTGAGCAGCGGCAGGTTCAGTTCGTGGGACGGCACGTAGCCGGAAATCAGCTTGAGCACGGTGTCGCCGCGGTCGGCGCGCTGCTGGCGCACCAGCACCCAGTAGTCGCGGCCCTGCCAGTTGAGCGTCAGGCGCACCGACACGCCCAGGTTGGCCAGCTCGGCGGTGAAGCGCTGGGCGTCGGCCACCTCGACCGGGCGGCGGCGCTCCAGGACCTGGGAGAAATTCAGCGGCAGGCCGAGGCCCTGGTAGACCAGGCTGTCGGGGTTGGCTTCGACCAGCAACGGCAGGGTCTTGAAGGCGGTCGGGTCCTTGCGGGCGAGCGTACGGGGCATGGGCGGTCCTCGTCGTACAGGGCGCATCGGGCCGCCTTCAGGGTGGGCGGCCTGGCCGATCGTTCCGGGTTGCCAGTGGCTAGGGCGTTGACGGCGAACTTCGAAAACCCTCGATTATTTCGAGGTTAGCCCTGAAAGGCGCTTTGTTTTCGGATGTTTTTCCTGTCAGCGAGCTTTTGGCGGCAATTTTACGTGCCGCGGTTTTTCACCGCGGAGTCTGAGCATGGCACAGGAATGCGCCCTTTGTGTCAACCTTGGGTGACTGCCGATCAACGGTCGTGGCGCCGCCGGATTCGGCCGCCAGGGCTCAGCCGCCGAGGACTTCGGCCGCCAGCGCGACGTTGTGCCGCAGGTGCTGCGGGTTGATGGTGCCGACGATGGCCGCGCCCACCCCGGGGTGGCCGAACACCAGCTCGAAGCTGGCGCGCACGGGGTCCTGGCCCTCGCCCAGGCAGGCATGGCCGCTGGCCAGGGCCTTCTTCACCAGGATGCCGCGGTGGTGCACCAGGGCATGGTCGATCACCGCTTTCTCGGCCTGTTCGTTGAGGTTGTAGGTGACCATGGCGCAGTCGCCGCGCTGCAGCGCCAGCAGGCCGCCATCGACGGTCTTGCCGGAGAAGCCGAAGCCGCGGATCAGGCCTTCCTGCTTGAGCCGTTCGAGGCTCTCGTAGACCTCGGTGTGCTGCAGGACGTGCAGGTCGTTGCCGTCGGAATGCACCAGCACCAGGTCGATGTAGTCGGTCTCCAGGCGGCGCAGGCTGCGCTCCACCGACAGGCGGGTGTGGGCGGCGCTGAAGTCGAAGCGCGACTGGCCGTTTTCGAATTCCTCGCCGGTCTTGCTGACGATCACCCAGTCCTGGCGCTGGCCGCGCAGCAGCGGGCCGAGGCGTTCCTCGCTGCGGCCGTAGGCCGGCGCGGTGTCGATCAGGTTGATGCCCAGCTCGCGGGCCAGCGCCAGCAGGTCGGCGGCCTCGCGGTCGTCGGGAATGCGGAAGCCGCTGGGGTACTTCACGCCCTGGTCGCGGCCCAGCTTGACGGTGCCCAGGCCCAGCGGCGAGACGTTCAGGCCGGTGCGGCCCAGCGGGCGATGCAGTGCGTGCAAGCCGCTCATGGCAGCAGTTCCTCCCATACCGGGCGGGCCAGGGGTAGGCGCGGCAGCTCCGGCAACGCCTGCCCGGCGGCGGGGCGGATGCCGTCGCGGTCCAGAGCCTCGAAGACGCGGTCGGCGAAGTTCGGCGCCAGCGCCAGCTTGGTCGGCCAGCCCACCAGCAGGCGGCCCTGGTCGGCGAGGAAGGCGCTGTCCGGGCGCAGCAGGCCGGATTGCGCCGGCTCGGCGCGGTCCACCCGCAGGGTGGCCCAGCGCGCGGCGGAGAGGTCGACCCAGGGCAGCAGCTTGCGCAGCTCGCGCTGGGCCTCGGCGATCTGTTCGGCTTCGCTGCGGGCCACGCCTTCGGCCTCGGCGATGTCGCCGCCCAGGTACCACACCCACTGGCCGTCGGCCGCCGGATGGGTGGTCACAGTGATCCGCGGCTTGGGCCCGCCGCCGACGCAGTGGGCGTACAGCGGCTTCAGCGTCGGCGCCTTGAGCAGCACCATATGTAGCGGGCGACGCTGCATGGCCGGCTGCTCCAGGCCGAGTTCGCGCAGCAGCGCCTCGTTGCCGGCGCCGGCGGCCAGCACCACGCGCTGGGCGCGGATGTCGCGGCCGTCGACGCGCAGGCCGACCAGCTCGTCGCCTTCACGCAGCGGCTCGATGCGTTCGCCGGCCAGCAGGCCGTCGCCGCCCAGCACCGCCAGGTGGGCGACCAGGCTGGGCACGTCCAGCACCAGTTCGGAGAGGCGGTAGGCCTTGCCCTTGAAGGCCTTGTCCTGCAGCGCCGGCGGCAGTTCGTCGCCCTTCACCTGGGCGACGCGGCTGCGCACCGCCTTGCTGGCGAAGAAGCTGGTGAGGTTGCCGGCCAGGCCGCCCGGCGACCACAGGTAGTGGGCGTCGGAAAGCACGCGCACGCCACGCAGGTCCAGCTCGCCGTCGCCGGCCAGGCACTGGCGCCACAGCGAGGGCATGTCGGCGATGGCTTCCGAGGCGCCGGTCAGCGCGCCGTGCAGGGCATACTTGGTGCCGCCGTGGATGATCCCCTGCGAGCGCATGCTCTGCACGCCGCCGAGCGCGCTGTTCTCCACCAGCACGCTGGAATAGCCGGCACGGCGCAGGCGGGCATTCAGCCAGAGGCCGGCGATGCCGCCGCCGACGACGAGGATGTCGGTGCTCAGGGGTTGGGTCATGGAAGGGCGCGCCTCGCGTGAAACGAAGCGCGCAGTATAACCGAGGGGCTGTGGCTCAGTGGCCGACGCTGCCGGAGAACAGCTGGATCACCACCACGCCGCTGACGATCAGGCCCATGCCCAGCAGCGCCGGGGCGTCGAGTTTCTGCTGGTAGAGCACCAGCGCGGCGACGCTGACCAGCACGATGCCCAGGCCGGCCCAGATGGCGTAGGCGATGCCCACCGGGATGCTGCGCACCACCAGGGTGAGCATCCAAAAGGAGATGGCGTAGCCGACGATCACCAGCAGCAGGGGCAGGGGCGTGGACAGGCCTTTCACCGACTTCAGCGAAGCGGTGGCGATGACTTCGGCGACGATGGCGATGGCGAGATAGAGATAGCCGGGCATGTTCAGTCCTCCCCAGGAGCGGCCGGGCGGGCGGCCGATGTTGCGAATAGCGACATTCTAGTGTTCCCGGCGATGGGATAAAGTCATTACCTATCTGAAATGGAGATAGGCTATGCAGTGGAACCTGGACCAGTTGCGACTCTTCGTCAGCGTCGCCGATCAATCTTCCTTCTCGGCGGCGGCGCGCCAGCTCAAGCGCGTGCAGTCGGCGGTCAGCTCGTCCATCGCGCTGCTGGAGAGCGACCTGGGCGTGAGCCTGTTCGACCGCAGCAGCGGCCGCCAGCCGGTGCTGACCCAGGAGGGCAGGGCGCTGCTCGACGAGGCCCGCGAGGTGCTGCGCCAGTGCCAGCGCCTGGAAAGCCGGGCCATGGCCCTGGTGCGCGGCGAGGAAGCGCGCCTGCGCCTGGCCCAGGACGAGGCCATGCCCTACCAGCCGGTGCTTTCCGGCCTGCAGGCGCTGGCCCGGGCCTTCCCCACCCTGGAGGTGCAACTGGCCAGCGGCGCCCAGGGCGACGTGGCGCGCAAGCTGCTGGAGCGCCGCGCCGACCTCGGCCTGCTGTTCCACCACGAGGGCATGCCGGACGAACTGGAGCGCCAGCACCTGGGCACCATCGAGATGGTTACCGTGTGCGGCGCCGGCCACGCCCTGGCTGGCCTGGACTATGCCGACCGCCGCGAACTGGCGCGGCACCGCCAATTGCTGATGGCGCCGCAGGACAGCCACTACCCCGGCGGCGAGCAGATCAGCCCGCTGGTGTGGCGCGCCGACAGCTTCTACGCCATGGCCGAACTGCTGATGCGCGACCTCGGCTGGGCCTGGCTGCCGCGCCACGTGGCGCAGTACCCGGCCTACCAGCCGCTGCTGGTGGAGCTGGCCAGCGACTGGACGCCGCCGCCGCTGGTGGTGGAACTGGTCTGGCGCCGCGACGAGCCCCTGGGCCCGGCGGCGCAGTGGCTGGGCGAATGCTTCGCCGAACACCTGAAGGAATAGGAGGCACGACTGTAGGAGCAACTGTCTTGCCGGTAGCGCGAGGTGCTTTTCGTAGGATGGGTTGAGCTTGCGATACCCATCGGACCCTGGTGATGGGTATCGCTTCGCTCAACACCATCCTACGAAGAGCCTGTCGGCAAGCTGGGCGCCGCGCGAACCCCCGGCGTTATTTGCTACTCTCCGCCGCCATGAACCGGACTCTCTATACCCTGCTGTTCCACCTGGGCCTGCCGCTGGTCGCGCTGCGCCTGTTCCTGCGTTCGCGCAAGGCGCCGGCCTATGCCCGGCGCATCGGCGAGCGCTTTTCCTTCGGCCTGCCGGCCATGCAGCCGGGCGGTATCTGGGTGCACGCAGTATCGGTGGGCGAAAGCATCGCCGCAGCGCCCATGATCCGCGCCCTGCAGCAGCGTTATCCACAGCTGCCGATCACCGTCACCTGCATGACGCCGACCGGCTCCGAGCGCATCCGCGCGCTGTTCGGCGACAGCGTCCAGCACTGCTACCTGCCCTACGACCTGCCCTGGGCCGCGGCGCGCTTCCTGAACCGGGTGAAGCCGC
This sequence comes from Pseudomonas sp. PI1, assembly GCF_000812405.1. Classification (NCBI taxonomy): domain Bacteria; kingdom Pseudomonadati; phylum Pseudomonadota; class Gammaproteobacteria; order Pseudomonadales; family Pseudomonadaceae; genus Pseudomonas; species Pseudomonas sp. PI1. Next base: position 91,906 of record NZ_JWMC01000068.1, on the reverse strand, counting down.
GCCTGGCGGTGATCATGGAAACCGAGTTGTGGCCCAACCACATCCACCAATGCGCCCGCCGCGGCATCCCGGTGGCGCTGGCCAATGCGCGCCTGTCCGAGCGCTCGGCCCGCGGCTATGCGCGCTTCGAAGGGCTGACGCGGCCGATGCTCGGCGAGATGAGCTGGCTGGCGGTGCAGACCGAGGCCGAGGCCGAGCGCTTCCGCCGCCTGGGCGCGCGCCCGGAGTGCGTGAGCGTGACCGGCTCGATCAAGTTCGACCTGAGCATCGACGCCGAACTGCTCGCCCGCGCCACGGCCCTGCGCCACGACTGGCAGGCCGAGGGCCGGCCGGTATGGATCGCCGCCAGCACCCATGCTGGGGAAGACGAGATCGTCCTCGCCGCCCACCGCAAGCTGCTGGAAACGCACCCGGACGCCTTGCTGATCCTGGTGCCGCGCCACCCGGAACGCTTCGACGGCATGTTCGAACTGTGCCGCCGCGAGGGCTTCGCCACGCTGCGCCGCTCCAGCGGCGAGCCGGTGCAGGCCGCGACCCAGGTGCTGCTCGGCGACACCATGGGCGAACTGCTGTTCCTCTACGCCCTGGCCGACGTCGCCTTCGTCGGCGGCAGCCTGGTGCCCAACGGCGGGCACAACCTGCTGGAGCCGGCGGCGCTGGGCAAGCCGGTGCTGTCCGGGCCGCAGCTGTTCAACTTCCTCGAGATCGCCGCGCAACTGCGCGAGGTCGGCGCCCTGCGCGAGGTGCTGGATGCGCCGACGCTGGCGGTGGCAGTGGGGCAGCTGTGGGACGAGCCGGCGGTGGCGCAGCGCATGGCGGAGGCTGGGTTGGGGGTGCTGAAGGCCAATCAGGGGGCGTTGCGGCGGCTGCTCGACGGTCTGGCGCGGTTGTTGGGCTAGGGCCTTTGTAGGAGCGAGCTTGCCCGCGAACGGAGTTTCCCGGTCATGGCGGCGCATGAGATCACCACTGTCCCCTCTCCCCAGCCCTCGGCTGCGCGCCCCGCCCTGAAGGGAGAGGGGGCTTGTTCGTGCCGAGAGAAGGAATGGTTTCAATCGGAAATCACGGTGCTAGCCGGCTGACTCCAGAGCATCAAACCCTGCCCAACGGTCCCCTCTCCCTTCAGGGAGAGGGTTAGGGAGAGGGCGCTCTCAACCCCAGCACCCACGACTCCCGGCGAACTCCGTTCGCGAGCAAGCTCGCTCCTACACAATGAACGCGGTGTCAGAACGTCGGCGGCGTAATCACCCAGAGCACCACCGCATCCACGTCCCCGGGGTTGCCGTAGCGGTGCGGCTCCTGGCTGGAGTAGCTGAAGCTGTCGCCTTCGTTGAGCAGGAAATACCGCTCGCCCACCCACAGCTCGAAGGTGCCGCTGAGCAGGTAGCCGGCTTCCTCGCCCTCGTGGCTGTAGCTCTGCTGGCTGTAGGTGCCGGGCGGAAAGCGCGAGTGGAGGATTTCCAACTGGCGGGTGGGCTGCGGGCTGAGCAGTTCGTCGACGATGCCGTCCTCGTAGTGCACGCTGGTGCGCGCGTTGCGCCGCACCACGTAGCCGGCGTCGGCCGGGTCGGCCTGCACCTCGCTGGCGAAGAACCACTGGATGGTCACGCCCAGGCTGCGGGCGATGTTGAACAGCGCCGGGATCGACGGGTAGGCCAGGTTGCGTTCCAGCTGGCTAATGTAGCCGGCGGTGAGCTTGCTCTGCTCGGCCAGCTCGGCCAGGGTCATGCCGCGCCGCTTGCGCAGGCCGCGGATGCGCGTGCCGAGGAACTGCGCTTCGGCGCTGGCGGGGGCTTGCTGCGGGGCTTTCGGGCTCATGCGGCGAGGGTCCTGGCGAGTCGGTCGTGGGGCATTCTAAACAATGCGCCGCGCCTGTGGGTCGCGTAGGGCGTACAACCGTTCGCGGTTGTACGCCGCTACACCTCGCTTGCCGCGGACGCTGTTGTTGGACTTGGCGTGGGACGGGGCGGCTTCGGGTTCGGCTCCGAGCGCGCGGTGGCCAAGGTCAAACGGCGGATAACCGCGAACGGTTATCCGCCCTACGCCCGCCCCAGCGACTCAGATTGCCCAGGCTGCCTTGAGGCCTTCGTAGATCGCTTCTTCGGCCGTGCGCGGGGCCAGGCAGTCGCCGATGCGGCGGAATTCCACCAGGCCTTCCAGCTCGGCGGCCAGGTCGTCCACCGGCTGGTGGCCCTGGCACAGCACCAGGGTGTCGATGCCTTCGAAGATCATCGGTTCGCCGCTGGCGCTGTGCTGCAGGTAGACGCTGCTGTCGTCGCAGCCGTACAGCCGCGCGTAGGGGGTGATCTCGATGCCCAGGCGGTGCAGTTCGCCGGCCAGGTGGTCGCGCACGTAGAGCGGCAGGTTCTCGCCGGCATGGGTACCGTTGACCGCCAGGCGCACCTGGTGGCCGGCGCGCACCAGTTGCTCGGCGATGCCGGGGGCGATCCAGTCGCAGCGCCAGTCGGTGACCAGCACCGAGCGGCCGACCTGCACCTCGCCGCGCAGCACCTGCCAGGCGTCCACCACCTGCAGTTCGCCGCCGCGCTCGAAGGGCGGCCAGTAGGGCCTGGCGCCGGTGGCGACTATCACCAGGTCGGGCTTCTCGGCTTCCACCAGGGTGCGGTCGACGCGGGTGTTGCGCCGCACTTCTACGCCGGCCAGCTGCATTTCGCGCTGCAGGTTGGTGGAGGCGCCGCCGAATTCGGCGCGGCGCGGCAGCAGTTGCGCCAGGTTGACCTGGCCGCCGAGCTGCGCGCCGGCCTCGCAGAGGATTACCTCATGGCCGCGCTGGGCCGCCACCGCCGCAGCCTTCATGCCCGCCGGGCCGCCGCCGGCCACCAGCACGCGCTTGCGTTGCGCGGCCGGTTCTATGCGCCCGTACTGCAGCTCGCGGCCGGTTTCCGGGTGCTGGATGCAGGAGATCGGGTAGCCGCGGTGGAAGTGGCCGATGCACGCCTGGTTGCAGGCGATGCAGGCGCGCACGTCCTCGACGTGGCCGGTCTCGGTCTTGTTCGGCATCTGTGGGTCGCAGATCAGCGCGCGGGTCATACCGCACACGTCGGCCTGGCCGCGGGCGATGATCAGCTCGGCCTCCTGCGGCTGGTTGATGCGCCCGGTGACGAACAGCGGGATGTCCAGGCGCGCCTTGAAGGTCGCGGCGTTGCTGGCCAGGTAGGCGGCCTCGATGGCCATCGGCGGGACGATGTGGATGGCGCCGCCGAGGGAAGCGGAGGTGCCGGCGACTATGTGCACGTAGTCCAGCTCGCCCTGCAGCGCGCGCACGGCCAGCAGCGACTCGTCCTCGGTCAGGCCCTCGGGGTCGCGCTCGTCGGCGGAGATGCGCAGGCCGACGATGAAGTCCTCGGCGGTGGCTGCGCGCACCGCGGCGATCACCTCGCGGGTGAAGCGCAGGCGCGCGTCGAGGTCGCCGTTGTAGCCGTCCGTGCGGCGGTTCACCCGCGGGTTGAGGAACTGCGCCGGCAGGTAGCCGTGGCTGGCCACCACTTCCACGCCGTCCAGCCCGGCCTGGTGCAGGCGCCGCGCGGCGGCAGCGTAGCCGGCGACTATCTCGTCGATCATGCGCTGGTCCAGCTCGCGCGGCATCACGCGGAAGCGCTCATTCGGCGAGGCCGAGGCGGAGTAGGCCACCGCCAGCAGGCCGTCGCTGGACTCCATGATCTCGCGCCCGGGGTGGAAGATCTGCGACAGCACCAGGGTGCCCTCGGCATGGCAGGCCTCGGCGACGCGGCGGTAGCCGGGGATGCAGGCGTCGTCGGTGGCCATCAGCACGTGGGAGGTGTAGCGGGCGCTGTCGTGTACCCCCGCCACCTGCATCACGATCAGCCCTACGCCACCCTTGGCGCGGGCCTGGTGGTAGGCCACCAGTTGGTCGTTGACCAGGTTGTCGGTGGGCATGGAGGTGTCGTGCCCGGTGGACATGATGCGGTTCTTCAGGCGCTTGCCACGGATTTGCAGCGGGCTGAACAGGTGCGGGAAGGCATGGCTCACGGACGTCGTCCTTTCTTGTTGTTCTGCGGGGGGCTCAGGCGTTGCGGGCCTGCCAGTCGACCGGGTAGAGGGCGTAGAACACGCAGGCCTTTTCGCCCTCGTAGGCCAGCGGCGTGCGCTCCGGCACCCAGATCACGTCGCCCGGCGCGGCCTCGATGACGCGCTCGCCCAGGCGCAGGCGGAAGTGGCCTTCGAGCACCACGATGAGTTCGTCGTAGAGCACCGTCCACTCGATGGAGCAGCCGTCGAAGCGGGCCAGGCCGGCGCCCATGGTCTGGCTGTCGGCCGGGCCGATCAGGCGGCAGATGGCGGCGTTCTCCGGCGCCTGGCCGGCATAGGGCTGGAACTGCAGGGCGGACTTCTGGAAGTGGATGACGTCGGACACGGCGGGGCTCCTGGTGGGCGGATGGTCATCTAACGTATTTCCATGGAAATTTACCTTCAGTAAAAAATCAACTTGTTTTTTTAAAAGTGACTGGGTAGTTTCATTTCCACGCCCCGTCGCCGACGGGGCGTGCCCAGCGACGTACTCCACAACAACTACAAGAGGAGATGCGCATGAACCGTGCCCCACGGTCTCTACCCGCGCCGGCCGCACCAGGCCGCGGCGCCCCTCCGCCTCTGACAGCCAGATGCTCCCCGCGAGTTGTTCCGGTACGCCCAACCCACCTCCGCCGTGCCACCGCGGTGGCCACGGTTCGCATCCACAGAGGGTCCGCTCGATGATTTCGCGCAAGAACGCTTTGCAACCCCTGCTGCTGCTCCTGGGACTCGGTCTCGGCAGCGCCCAGGCGCAGGATTCCATGGTCGTGGTCGGCTATGGCGGCGCCGGGCAGAAGGCCCAGGACCTGGCTTTCTTCCAGCCCTTCGCCAAGGCCAGCGGGGCGCGCCTGACCCAGGCCGAGTACAACGGCGAGATGGCGCGCATCAAGGTGATGACCGATACCGGCCATGCCGATTGGGACGTGGTGCAGATCGAGGGCCCGGACCTGGCGCGCAACTGCGACCTGGGCATGTTCGTGCCGCTGGACTGGAAGCAGCTGGGCGGCGCCGACCAACTGGTGCCCAACGCGGCCAAGGAATGCGGCTCGGCCGCGCTGGTGTGGGGCGTGGCCATCGCCTACGACGCCGACAAGCTGAAGACCGCGCCCGGCGGCTGGCAGGACTTCTGGGACCTGAAGAAATTCCCCGGCAAGCGCGGTCTGCGCAAGCGCGCGGTGTACAACCTGGAGTTCGCCCTGATGGCCGACGGCGTCGCCCCGGCGGACGTCTACAAGGTGCTCTCCACCAAGGCCGGCGTCGACCGCGCCTTCGCCAAGCTCGACCAGATCAAGCCGTCGATCCAGTGGTGGGAGGCCGGCGCCCAGCCGCCGCAGTGGCTCGCCGCCGGCGACGTGGTGATGACCACCAGCTACACCGGACGCATCGCCGATGCCCACAAGAGCGGGCGCAACCTCGACCTGGTCTGGCCGGGCGCGCTGTACGGCATGGACTACTGGGCGATCATCAAGGGCTCGCAGCACGTCGACCTGGCCAAGCGCTTCATCGCCTTCGCCAACCAGGCCGACGCCCAGGTCGACTACGTGCACAACATCCCCTACGGCCCGACCAACAAGCAGGCCGCCGAGCGCCTGCCGCAGGACCTGGCGCGCTGGGTGCCGACCGCGCCGGCGAACATCAAGGTGGGCCTGGCCATGGACGACGAGTTCTGGGCCGACCATGGCGAGGAGCTGGAAGAGCGCTTCAACGCCTGGGCGGCGCAATAGGTCAAGCTGCAAGCTGCAAGCAAGAGCGAAGAGCCCGCACATGCTCTTCGCCTGTAGCCTGTCGTTCGAACAACAAGAGGAACCCCGGCATGACCATCCCGATGCCTTCCCGTGAAACCTGCTCCGCCGAAGAGTGGAAGCTGCGCGAGGAGTTGGCCGCCTGCTACCGGCTGATCGCCCATTTCCGCATGAGCGACCTGATATTCACCCACATTTCCCTGCGCCTTCCGGGGCCGGAGCATCATTTCCTGATCAACCCCTACGGGCTGATGTTCGACGAGATCAGCGCCTCCAGCCTGGTGAAGATCGACCTGGCCGGCCACCCGGTGGCGCCGACGCGCTACAAGGTCAACCCGGCCGGCTTCGTCATCCACAGCGCCATCCACGCCGCCCGCGAGGACGCCCAGTGCGTGCTGCACACCCACACCCGCGCCGGCTGCGCGGTGGCCGCCCAGGCCGCGGGGCTGCTGCCGCTGAACCAGATGTCCATGGAGTTCTACGGGCGCCTGGGCTACCACGACTACGAGGGCATCGCGCTGTCGTTCGACGAGCAGCAGCGCCTGGTGCGCGACCTCGGCGACCACCTGGGGATGATCCTGCGCAACCACGGCCTGCTGACCGTGGGCGCGAGCGTGAAGCAGGCGTTCCTGCGCATGTACTACCTGGAGAAGGCCTGCGACATCCAGATCGCCGCCCAGGCCGGCGGCGAACTGGTGATCCCGCCGGACGCGGTGTGCCGGCGCACCGAGCGCCAGTTCAACGAACCGCATCAGCCGCAGGCCGAAGGCGAGCTGAGCGACCCGGACGGCATCGACCTGGCCTGGGAGGCGCTGCTGCGCATGCTGGAGCGCATTGCGCCGGGGTATCGCGACTGAGCGACCGGCCTTGTCTTGCCGGCCGCGCCGAGGTGCTTTTCGTAGGATGGGTTGAGCTTGCGAAACCCATGCGGCCGTGGTGATGGGTATCGCTTCGCTCAACCCATCCTACGACAGCGTTTCTCCTGTTCCTTGTAAGCGCGCCCTGCCCGCGATTTCGCGCGCAGGGCGCGCTCCTACATTGGAATGGCGTGGGTGGGGCGGCGTAGCGGATCTCATCCGCGATCCGCGCCGGGACGTCCGGCTATCGCGGACAAGGTCCGCTCCTACGGGGGGAGGAATACCGTGCTTCCCCACAACCTGTAGGAGCGGGCCCTGCCCGCGATTCGCGCGCAGGGCGCGCTCCTACATGGAAATGGCGTGGGTGGAGCGGTGTAAGCGGATCTCATCCGCGATCCGCGCCGGGACGTCCGGCTATCGCGGACAAGGTCCGCTCCTACGGGAGAGGAGGAATACCGTGCTCCCCGGCAACCTGTAGGAGCGGGCCCTGCCCGCGAAATCGCGCGCAGGGCGCGCTCCTACATGGGAATGGTGTGGGGGTGTTCACTGCTGGGTCCGCGCCTTGCTGCTGCTTTCCAGCTGCTGCTCGGCGGCCTTGGCCAGGTCCGGGGGGAGGAAGTCCTTGTCCGGGTTGTAGTCGGCCTTGAGGTAGGTGCCCAGGGCCTGCAGGTCGGCCGGGCTGAGGGTGCCGGCGGTCTGCTTCAGGCGCAGGTTGTCGAGAATGTAGTCGTAGCGGCTGTTGTTGTAGTCGCGCACCGCGCTGTACAGCTGGCGCTGGGCGTCGAGCACGTCGACGATGTTGCGGGTGCCGACCTGGTAGCCGATCTCGGTGGCTTCCAGCGAGCTCTGGTTGGAGATGATCGCCTGGCGCCGCGCCTTCACCGTTTCCACGTCGGTGTTCACCGCGCGGTGCTGGTTGCGCGCGTCCTGCACCACCTGGCGGCGCTGGCTTTCGCGCAGCTGCTCGCTCTGGCTCAGGCGCTGGTACGACTCGCGCACCTGGGAGCTGGTCAGGCCGCCGCTGTAGATCGGGATGTTCAGCTGCACGCCGACGCTGGTCTGGTCCACCCACTTGCCGTAGGTCGGGGCGGTGCCGGTGTTGGTGAAGCCCAGCGCGTCGTTGTCGCCCTTCTGGTACTGCACCACCGCATCCACGGTCGGCAGGTGCCCGGCCTTGCGCTGGCGCAGGGTTTCCTCGGCGGCAGTAACCGCGAAGTTGCTGGCCTGCAGGGCGATGTTCTGCTGCACCGAGGTATCCACCCAGGCCTTGGCGTCGTTCGGCGTCGGCACCACCACCGGCAGCGAGTGGAGGATGCCCTCGATGCCGCTGTACTCGCGGTTGGTCAGGGTCACCAGGGCCTGGAAGGCGTCTTCCACCGCCTGCTCGGCGACGATCCGGTTGGCCCGCGCGGTGTCGTAGCCGGCCTGGGATTCGAGCACGTCGGTCTTGTCCGACAGGCCGACGTCGAAGCGTTCGTTGGACTGGTCGAGCTGGCGCTTGAAGGCCGCTTCCTCGGCCTTGCTGGCGGCCAGGTTGTCCTGGGCGCGGAGCACGCCGAAGTAGGTCTCGGCGGTCTGCAGGATCAGCCGCTGCTGGGTCGCGGAGAATTCCAGCTGGGCCTGTTCGCTGATGTTTTCCGCGGCCTTGAGCTGGAACCAGCGGTCGGCGCGGAACAGCGGCTGGCTGAGGCTGGCCTGGACCAGTTGGCTGCTGCGGTTGAGGGTCACGTCCGGGGTGTCCAGCGAGGTGCGGCTGGTGCCCAGGCTGCCGCCGGCATTGATCTGCGGCAGCAGGCCGGAGCGCGCCTGGGGCACGACTTCCTTGCGCGCCAGGTAGTCGGCCTGGGCGGCGGCGAGGTCGGCGTTGTTGTCTACGGCATCCTTGTAGACGCTGATCAGGTCGGTCTTGGTCGGCAGCGGAGCGACGCTCGACGTGGGCTGTGCTGCCCAGACGAAACCTGTGGAGGCGGCCACGGCGACAGCCAGGGAGAGTCTGCGCAGCATTCGTTCGTCCTAGAAAGTGTGCGGGTGGGGCAAGGCTACGGTCGCCCCGATTGGCGGTCAAGGCGCCATCTTCGGGCAATTCGTTGCAGCATTGTAGTTGCCGGGGCGTGACCGCGAAGTCGCATCCGATACTTTCGGCCCGGCGGCATTGGCCAAGCGCCGAACTCTTGTTTAGACTGCGGACGTTCTTGTCGGGGTGCCCCATTGCGAGGGGCTGAGATCGGATAGTTCCGGATCCCGTTGAACCTGATCGGGTTAGCACCCGCGTAGGGAACAAGAAGTCCGCGTCCCCAGTGCCTTTCCGGCCGGCCCCAGCCCTCCCCGGACGCGTCCTTTCTCCGCAGTGCCTTGCGGCTCCCGCGTCACCCAGGTTCTCCCGACAATCAACCCAGGAGAGCCAGGATGAGCACCCAGAAGAACAACGTCACCCGCCTTGAACAGCTCGATCGCCAGTCGGCGCAGCCTTTCCCCAATTCGCGCAAGGTCTACCTGACCGGCTCGCGCCCGGACATCCGCGTGCCGGTGCGGGAAATTTCCCTGGCCGACACCCCCACCGCCTTCGGCGGCGAGAAGAACGCCCCGGTGTTCGTCTACGACACCTCCGGCCCCTACACCGACCCCGACGTGCGCATCGACCTGCGCAAGGGCCTGCCCGATGTGCGCTCGCGCTGGATCGACGAGCGCGGCGACACGGAAATCCTCCCCGGCCTGACCTCCGACTTCGGCCAGGCCCGCCTGGCCGACGCCAGCCTCGACGCCTTGCGCTTCGCCCATGTGCGCACCCCGCGCCGGGCCAAGGCCGGGAAGAACGTCACGCAGATGCACTACGCGCGCCAGGGCATCATCACCCCGGAGATGGAATACATCGCCATCCGCGAGAACATGAAGCTGCAGGAAGCCCGCGCCGCCGGCCTGCTCAAGGACCAGCACCCGGGGCAGAGCTTCGGCGCCAGCATCCCGCAGGAGATCACCGCCGAGTTCGTCCGCGAGGAGATCGCCCGCGGCCGCGCCATCATCCCGGCGAACATCAACCACACGGAACTGGAGCCGATGATCATCGGCCGCAACTTCCTGGTGAAGATCAACGGCAACATCGGCAACAGCGCCCTGGGCTCGTCCATCGAGGAAGAGGTGGAGAAGCTCACCTGGGGCATCCGCTGGGGCGCCGACACGGTGATGGACCTGTCCACCGGCAAGCACATCCACGAGACCCGCGAGTGGATCCTGCGCAACAGCCCGGTGCCGATTGGCACCGTGCCCATCTACCAGGCGCTGGAGAAGGTCGGCGGCATCGCCGAGGACCTGAACTGGGAAATCTTCCGCGACACCCTGATCGAGCAGGCCGAGCAGGGCGTGGACTACTTCACCATCCATGCCGGCGTGCTGCTGCGCTACGTGCCGCTGACCGCCAAGCGCGTCACCGGCATCGTCTCCCGCGGCGGCTCGATCATGGCCAAGTGGTGCCTGGCGCACCACCGGGAGAACTTCCTCTATACGCACTTCGAGGAAATCTGCGAAATCATGAAGGCCTACGACGTCAGCTTCTCGCTGGGCGACGGCCTGCGCCCGGGCTCGGTGGCCGACGCCAACGACGCCGCCCAGTTCGGCGAGCTGGAAACCCTCGGCGAGCTGACCAAGATCGCCTGGAAGCACGATGTGCAGGTGATGATCGAAGGCCCCGGCCACGTGCCCATGCAGCTGATCAAGGAGAACATGGACAAGCAGCTGGAATGCTGCGACGAGGCGCCGTTCTACACCCTCGGCCCGCTGACCACCGACATCGCCCCCGGCTACGACCACATCACCTCGGGCATCGGCGCGGCGATGATCGGCTGGTTCGGCTGCGCCATGCTCTGCTACGTCACGCCCAAGGAGCACCTGGGCCTGCCGAACAAGGACGACGTGAAGACCGGCATCATCACCTACAAGATCGCCGCGCATGCTGCCGATCTCGCAAAAGGTCATCCGGGCGCGCAGATCCGCGACAACGCGCTGTCCAAGGCGCGCTTCGAGTTCCGCTGGGAAGACCAGTTCAACCTCGGCCTGGACCCGGACACCGCGCGCGCCTTCCACGACGAGACGCTGCCGAAGGACTCGGCCAAGGTGGCGCACTTCTGTTCCATGTGCGGGCCGAAGTTCTGCTCCATGAAGATCACCCAGGAAGTCCGCGACTACGCCAAGGAGAACGGCCTGACCGACGAGCAGAAGGCCATCGAGGCCGGCTTCCAGGAACAGACCGCGCGCTTCAAGGACGAAGGCTCGGTGATCTACAAACAGGTCTGATCGCTACACCGCGGCACCTGTAGGAGCGAGCCTGCTCGCGAACAGCCCGGGCTCGGGGCCGGTTCGCGAGCAAGCTCGCTCCTACGAAAAGAAGACACATCCCAATAACCCCAGAGCCTTGCGCACATCGTGACCACCACCACTGCAACCAACTACTCACCGGCCATCGCCGTTGGCGCCGCCCAGCGCGTGCTCGGCCTGCGCGACCTGTTCTCCCTGTGGTTCTCCCTCGGCATCGGCCTGATGGTGCTGCAGACCGGCGCGCTGCTGGCGCCCGGCCTGGGCCTGGCCGGCTCGCTGCTGGCGATCTTCCTCGGCACCCTGGTCGGGGTGCTGCTGCTGGCCGCCGCCGGGGTGATCGGCAGCGACACCGGGTTGGCCGCCATGGCCTCGCTCAAGCTCAGCCTGGGCGGTCACGGCGCGGCGCTGCCGGCCGTGCTCAACCTGCTGCAACTGGTGGGTTGGGGCGCCTTCGAGGTGATCGTCATGCGCGATGCCGCCAGCCTGCTGGCCGCGCGCGCCTTCGGCGAGGGCAGCGCCTGGACCAGCCCGGCGCTGTGGACCCTGGTGTTCGGCGCCCTGGCCACCCTGCTGGCGGTCAGCGGGCCGCTGGCCTTCGTCCGCCGCGTGCTGCGCAAATGGGGCATCTGGCTGCTGCTGGCGGCCTGCATCTGGCTGACCTGGGACCTGCTGCACCGCGCGGACCTGGCGGCCATCTGGGCCCGCGGCGGCGACGGCTCGCTGCCGCTGGCGGTGGGCTTCGACATCGCCATCGCCATGCCGCTGTCATGGCTGCCGCTGATCGCCGACTACTCGCGCTTCGGCAAGCACGCCGGGCAGGTCTTCGGCGGCGCCGCGCTGGGCTTCTTCATCGGCTGCTTCTGGCTGATGGGCCTGGGCGTGGCCTACACCCTGGCATTCGCCCAGGGCAGTGACGCCAACGCCCTGCTGCTGGCCCTGGCCGGCGCCGGCATGGGCATCCCGCTGCTGCTGATCCTGCTCGACGAGTCGGAAAAGGCCTTCGCCGACATCCACTCGGCGGCGGTTTCCAGCGGCATCCTGGTGCCGCTGAAGGTCGAGCACCTGGCGCTGATCATCGGCGTGCTCTGCACCCTGATCGCCTGGTTCGCGCCGCTTGAGCAGTACCAGAACTTCCTGCTGCTGATCGGCTCGGTGTTCGCCCCGCTGTTCGGCGTGGTGCTGGTCGACCACTTCCTGCTGCGCCGCCGCGCCGCCGCCGAAGTCCGCCCCGGCCTGCGCTGGGGCTCGCTGCTGGCCTGGGCCGGCGGCGTGGTCACCTACCACCTGCTGGCCAACTACGCCCCGGATCTGGGCGCCACCCTGCCGGCGTTGCTGGTGGCCGGGGTGTTGCAGCTTGCGCTGGGGCGTATCGGCGCGAAGGGCTGAGCGCCTGGCGGAGTGCGGGAGAAACTCAAGCGTAGGATGGGTTGAGCGAAGCGATACCCATCACCATGGCAGCATGGGTTTCGCAAGCTCAACCCATCCTACGAAGAGCACTTCGGTGCAGCCTGTAAAACTGTTGCTCCTACAGGTCGATGCCGAACTTCCCGTCCATGCCGGACAGCCCCCTCTCCCGCTTGCGGGAGAGGGTTGGGGAGAGGGAACGGAGCACCGTTGCCGCCGGTGAACACCGTTCGCGGACAAGGTCCGCTCCTACCGTATGAGCGAGCATGGCTTTCGTAGGATGGTGTTGAGCGAAGCGATACCCATCACCGCAACCGCATGGGTTTCGCAAGCTCAACCCATCCTACGAAAAGCGCTTCGGCGCAGCCTGTAAGACTGTTGCTCCTACAGGTCGATGCCGAACTTCCCGTCCATGCCGGACAGCCCCCTCTCCCGCTTGCGAGAGAGGGTTGGGGAGAGGGAACGGAGTCAGTCCGAAGCACTGCTGCCGCCGGTGAACACCGTTCGCGGACAAGGTCCGCTCCTACCGTATGAGCGAGCATGGCTTTCGTAGGATGGTGTTGAGCGAAGCGATACCCATCACCGCAACCGCATGGGTTTCGCCAAGGCTCAACCCATCCGTTGAGGCGCGTCTCGGCGCGGCCGGCAAGACAGTTGCTCCTACGGGCAGCGCCATGCCTCTCGGTGATCCGTAGGAGCGGGCCCTGCCCGCGAATCGCGCGCAGGGCGCGCTCCTACATGGGAATCGTGCGATGCCCTACTGCGCCCCACGCCCCGGGAAGTAGTACGGCTTGACGATGCCGTTGAGCCGCGGATACGGAATCTTCAGCTCCGGGTGCCCGACCGAGTGCGGGGCGATGCTGTCGATGTCGTACTTCAGCGTCAGCGCGCCGAAGGTCAGGGCGAAGTGCGGGGTCTTGCGGAACGGCCAGTCCCGCAGGAAGTTCGCGTCCTGCTCCACCAGCTTGTTCTGCACCACCCAGGCCTGGTGGGCCAGGCGCGCGTTCTGCCAGAAGGCCTCTTCCTGGCCGGGCAGCAGCACGTCCTGCAGCGTCAGCACCCTGTGCAGGCGGCGGTCGTAGTTGATGAAGGCGCGCCCCGGCTGGCCGTACTCGCCGCCGGTGAAGACGTAGCTGGACAGCTCGACGATCACCAGGCCGTCATGCTGCTCGCGTATCTTCGCCTGCAGGTAGCTGCTCCAGCCCGGCTTGGCGCTGGCCAGGAAATCCCGCTCGTAGCCGGCGAGGCTGGCCGGGCGCGGGTCGTCCGGGGTGTTGCGGGTGAGGTCGAGCAACTGCGTCTCGATGGCCGCATTCAGCGCGGGCTCTGCGTCGAAGCTCAGGGTGTCCAGGTTGAACAGCGGGCACTGCTCGCCCTGGCAGCCCGGCTGCAGGTGTTCGAAGGTGGTATGGCGGGCGCTCAGCGGGTCGCCCAGGCCGGGGCCGAAGAGGCTCTGGCAGCCGCCGAGCGCCAGCAGCAGGCCGGCGGCGGCAAGGGTTTTCAGAAAATCCATGGGTGTCCTTCTTTGCGTGTCCGGCGGCGGTCGGCCGCGCGGCTTGGACCGGCGAAGCCGCGCCGGGTTCGCCGCGCCGCCGAGTGTAGCAGTGTCGCGCGGCTCCCCGCCGGGCGGTGGCGGAAAGAGGCTGCGCGGGGCACGGCGTCGCGATAGGATGGCGCGAAGTTCAACCGATCGATGAGTGTGTGGGATGGCGGATATCTTCAAGGCGGGTCCGGACGACGTGGAGATCACTCGACGCGAGGAGTGCTTCCGCGGCTTCTATCGCATCGAGCGTCTGCACCTGCGTCATCGCCAGTTCGCCGGCGACATGGGGCCGCTGATCAGCCGCGAGCTGTTCGTCCGCCACGATGCCGTCTGCGTGCTGCCCTACGACCCGCAGCGCGACGAAGTGGTGCTGATCGAGCAGTTCCGCGTCGGCGCCCTGGAGGCCGGGGTCAACCCCTGGCTGCTGGAGCTGGTCGCCGGGCTGATCGACAAGGACGAAGAACCTGAAGAGGTCGCCCGCCGCGAAGCCGTGGAAGAAGCCGGCCTGAACCTCGGCGCGCTCTGGCCGATCAGCCAGTACCTGCCGTCGCCCGGCGGCAGCAACGAGCTGGTGCACCTGTTCGTCGGCCGTTGCGACAGCAGCCTGGCCTCGGGCATCCATGGCCTGGAGGAGGAGGGCGAGGACATCCGCGTCCACGTGCTGGCCCTGGAGGATGCCCTGCAGGCCGTGCGCGACGGGCGCGTCAACAATGCCGCGAGCATGCTCGCCCTGCAATGGCTGGCGCTGAACCGCGCCGAGGTTCGTGGCCTATGGGTGTGAACCTGCTGCGTGAACGCTACCGCGTCGACCTGGCCGGGCTGCAAGCCACCTGCGAGGCCAACTACCTGCGCCTGATGCGGCTGCTGCCGGACATGCGCGAAGTGCAGTCGCAGCGCCGCGTGGCGCTGAGCGAGGGCGAACGCCTGCTCGGCGTGCTGGCCCTGGAAGTGATCGAGGCCTGCCCCTACACCACCACCCTGCAGGTGCGCCAGGAGCTGGGCCTGCCCTGGCTGCCCGCGCCGCGCCTGGAAGTGCGCGTCTACCATGACGCGCGCATGGCCGAAGTGGTCGGCGCCGAGCAGGCGCGCCGCCTGCTGGCCATCTACCCTTACCCGAACCAGGCCATGCACCAGCCGGACGAGAAGAGCCAGCTCAACCTCTTCCTCGGCGAATGGCTGAGCCACTGCCTGGCCTGCGGCCATGAGCTGGAGCCGGTCCTGCAACGCTGATAGTGCGGGTGATGGCGTTGCGCCATGATAGGGTGTCGTTCGTCCGGCCGACGGTGAGCATACTGTGAACTGTGACTCTTTCCCGGTTTGCCCGGCACCGGGGCTGTCACCATACTTCCTTCAACGACGACGCCTCGCCTGACAGGAGAAGGCGCATTGCCTGCGAAAGAATTTTCCTCAAATGAGCCGGTGCTGCTGGTACAGCTCACTGACAGCCATCTGTTCGCCGAGCACGATGGCCGGCTTCTCGGCATGGATACCGCGGACAGCCTGCAACAAGTGGTGAAGCGCGTCCTCGAGGAGCAGCCGCGGATCGACCTGGTCCTGGCGACGGGTGATATCTCGCAGGACGGTTCCCCAGAGTCGTACAGACGTTTCCTGGATATCTGTTCCAGCATTCAGGCACCGGCCCGCTGGTTCCCCGGCAACCACGACGAGCTGGCGCCCATGCGCGAAGTCTGCGCCGGCAGCGACCTCCTCGACCCGGTGCTCGACCTGGGCGCCTGGCGCATCGTCCTGCTCGATTCCACCATCCCCGGCGCGGTGCCCGGGCAGGTGTCCGCCGAGCAACTGGCGCTGCTGGACCAAGCCCTGCACGACGCGCGCGATCGCCACGTGCTGGTGGCCTTCCACCACCACCCGGTGAGCATCGGCAGCCAGTGGATGGACCGCATCGGCATCCGCAACCCGGATGACCTGTTCGCCGTGCTCGACCGCCACCGGCACGTGCGCTGCCTGCTCTGGGGCCACGTGCACCAGGAAATCGACCGCCTGCGCGGCGACGTGCGCCTGTTGGCGTCCCCTTCCACCTGCGTGCAGTTCGCCCCGGGCAGCGAGGACTTCGGCGTGGACACCCTGGCGCCGGGCTACCGCTGGCTGCGCCTGCTGCCCGATGGCGGCGTGCAGACCGGCGTGTCGCGGGTCACCGGCATCGATTTCCAGGTGGACTACAGCGTCCAGGGCTACTGACGCGTGCGGCTTGCAGGCAGCGGCTCGCTGCTTGTAGCCTCCCGCACCATGACCGATATCCTCTATATCCACGGCTTCAACAGCTCCCCCGCCTCGCAGAAGGCGCGCCAGCTCGCGGCTGTCATGGAGCGCCTGGGCTTGCAGGCGCACCTGCGGGTGCCCGAACTGCACCACCACCCGCGGCAGGCCATGGCCCAGCTGCAGGCGGCCATCGGCGAACTCGACCGGCCCTTGCTGGTCGGCAGTTCCCTGGGCGGCTACTATGCGACCCATCTCGCCGAGCGGCACGGCCTCAAGGCCCTGCTGATCAACCCGGCGGTGCTGCCCCACGGCCGTTTCGACGGCTACCTGGGGCCGCAGAAGAACCATTACAGCGGCGAGGAATGGGTGCTGACCCAGGACCACGTCGACGCCCTGGCGGAACTCGAAGTGCCGCCGCCGGTCGATGCGGCGCGCTACCAGGTGTGGCTGCAGACCGGCGATGAAACCCTCGACTACAAGGTCGCCGCGGTCTTCTACCGGGCCTGCGCCTTGCGCATCGAGGCCGGCGGCGACCACGGCTTCCAGGGCTTCGCCCGCTGGCTGCCGGCGCTGCTGGCCTTCGCCGGGGTGCCGGCGGGCCTGTGGCGCGACCTCGATTTCACAACTCTTTGAAAAGGGACCCCATGGCCCAGCAGAACGCCTATACCGCAGAAGCCATCGAAGTCCTCTCCGGCCTCGATCCGGTGCGCAAGCGCCCGGGCATGTACACCGACACCACGCGGCCCAACCACCTGGCCCAGGAAGTCATCGACAACTCCGTGGACGAGGCCCTGGCCGGCCACGCCAGGAGCGTGCAGGTGATCCTCCACGAGGACAACTCGCTGGAAGTGATCGACGACGGCCGCGGCATGCCGGTGGACATCCACCCCGAAGAGGGCGTGCCGGGGGTCGAGCTGATCCTCACCAAGCTGCATGCCGGCGGCAAGTTCTCCAACAAGAACTACCAGTTCTCCGGCGGCCTGCACGGCGTGGGCATCTCGGTGGTGAACGCGCTTTCCACCCAGGTGGAAGTGCGCGTCAAGCGCGACGCCAACGAATACCGCATGACCTTCGCCGACGGCTTCAAGGCCAGCGACCTGGAGGTCATCGGCAGCGTCGGCCGGCGCAACACCGGCACCACCGTGCGCTTCTGGCCCGATCCGAAGTATTTCGACTCGCCGAAGTTCTCCGTCAGCCGCCTGAAGCACGTGCTCAAGGCCAAGGCTGTGCTCTGCCCGGGGTTGCTGGTCACTTTCGAGGACAAGAGCAGCGGCGAGCGCGTCGAATGGCACTACGAGGACGGCCTGCGTTCCTACCTGGCCGACTCGGTGTCCGAGCTGCCGCGCCTGCCGGAAGAGCCCTTCTGCGGCACCCTGGCCGGCAGCAAGGAGGCGGTGGACTGGGCCCTGCTGTGGCTGCCCGAGGGTGGCGAGTCGCTGCAGGAAAGCTACGTCAACCTGATCCCCACGGCCCAGGGCGGCACCCACGTCAACGGCCTGCGCCAGGGCCTGCTGGATGCCATGCGCGAGTTCTGCGAGTTCCGCAACCTGCTGCCGCGCGGCGTCAAGCTGGCCCCGGAAGACGTCTGGGAACGCATCGCCTTCGTCCTCTCGATGAAGCTGCAGGAGCCGCAGTTCTCCGGGCAGACCAAGGAGCGCCTGTCGTCTCGCGAGGCGGCGGCCTTCGTCTCCGGCGTCGTGAAGGACGCCTTCAGCCTCTGGCTCAACGCCAACCCCGAGCTGGGCCTGCAACTGGCGGAGCTGGCCATCAGCAACGCCGGCCGCCGCCTGAAGGCGGGCAAGAAAGTCGAGCGCAAGAAGATCACCCAGGGCCCGGCGCTGCCCGGCAAGCTGGCCGACTGCGCCGGCCAGGACCCGATGCGCGCCGAGCTGTTCCTGGTGGAGGGCGACTCCGCCGGCGGTTCGGCCAAGCAGGCGCGGGACAAGGAATTCCAGGCGATCATGCCGCTGCGCGGGAAGATCCTGAACACCTGGGAAGTGGACGGCGGCGAAGTGCTGGCCAGCCAGGAAGTGCACGACATCGCCGTGGCCATCGGCGTCGACCCGGGCGCCGCCGACCTGAGCCAGTTGCGCTACGGCAAGATCTGCATCCTCGCCGACGCCGACTCCGACGGCCTGCACATCGCCACCCTGTTGTGCGCGCTGTTCGTCCGCCACTTCCGCCCGCTGGTGGAAGCCGGGCACGTCTACGTGGCCATGCCGCCGCTGTACCGCATCGACCTGGGCAAGGAAGTCTTCTACGCCCTGGACGACGCCGAGCGCGACGGCATCCTCGACCGCCTGCTGGCCGAGAAGCGCCGCGGCAAGCCGCAGGTCACCCGCTTCAAGGGCCTGGGCGAGATGAACCCGCCGCAGCTGCGCGAAACCACCATGGACCCGAACACCCGGCGTCTGGTGCAACTGACCCTGGAAGACGCCGAGGGCACCGTCGAGATCATGGACATGCTGCTGGCCAAGAAACGCGCCGGCGACCGCAAGTCCTGGCTGGAGACCAAGGGCAACCTGGCCGAGGTCCTGGCCTGATGCGCCGCGCGATGGCCGCCCTGGCGGCCGTGCTCGGCTGCGCCCAGGCCCTGGCGGACGCACCCGCGGTAGGGCAGGGGCCGGCCCTGCAGTTCCTCTCCGAGCACGCCGTGGAAGGCATGCCCGCGGGCAACCTGTCGGGGCTGGCGCTGTGCGGCGGCGAGCTGTGGACGGTGTCCGACCGCGACGACGACCGCCTCTACGGCCTGCGCCCGGACGAAACCCCGGGCAGCGTCTGGCAGGCCCGCGCCGAGACCTTCAGCGCGCCCGGGCTGCCCGACAGCGGCCTGTCCTGGGGCGCCCGCGCGCGCACCTGGCTGTACGGCCTGGTGCGCGGCGGGGCCATGGACTTCGAAGGCCTCAGCTGCGACGGCAAGGGCAACCGCTACCTGGTCAGCGAGGCCTATGCCGGCGTGCTGCGGGTGCCGGAGGCCGGCGCCGCGCAATGGCTGGAGCTGCCGCCGACGCTGCTGCGCCAGGCGCGCGCCAGCGGCCTGCTGATGGTCAACAACGCCTACTACGAAGGCCTGGCCATCGACGCCGACGGCAAGCGCCTGTGGCTCGCTGCCGAGCGCCAGCGCCGCGGCCTGCTGCGCCTGCGCAACGACAACGGCAGCTGGAAATGCGACGGCGCCTGCGTGCTGCTCAGCGAGACCGGGACGGCGCTGCCGCCGCCGCAACTGGAAAGCGACAAGCCGCTGGCCCTGGACTTCTCCGACCTGGCGCTGTACCAGGGCAAGCTGTTCACCCTGGAGCGCCTGGTGCACCAGGTCTGCCGGCGCAACGCCGACAGCGGCGCCGCCGAGCGCTGCTGGTCGTTCGCCGACGGCGCCCTGGCCCCGGAGCGCCGCTACGCCTTGCCCTACGGCGTGGCCGAGGCCCTGGTGATCGACGACAAGGGCGCCTGGATCGGCCTGGACAACGGCGACGCGGCCCGCGCCGACGGCGATGCGCGACCCTACGTGCTGCGCTTCGCCGCCCCGGCGGAGGGCTGGCTGGGTGGCAAATGAACGACGTGCAACCCGGACGCCGCCTCGGCAAGGCCATGATGCTGCTCGCCTGGCTGGCCGGCATCGGCCTGGCCACGCACTTCTTCGGCCTGTGGGAAAAGCGCCAGCACAACCCCAACGTCCAGCCGCAGTCGCTGCACGGCGATGGCTACGTGGAGCTGCGCCTGCTAGGCAACCGCCAGGGCCACTACGTGTTCGACGGCCTGATCGACGGTGCGCCGGCGACCTTCCTGCTGGACACCGGCGCCAGCGCCGTGGCCGTGCCGGAAGCCCTGGCCCTGCGCCTGCAACTGCAGCGTGGCGCGCCCATCGACCTGGACACCGCCAACGGCCGCACCCGGGGCTGGCGCACGCGCCTGCAGCGCCTGGAGCTGGGCGACATCCTCTTGAAGGACGTGCCGGCGATCATCGCCCCGGGCATGGGCGGCAACGAGGTGCTGCTCGGCATGAGCGCCCTCAGACAACTCGAATTCTCCCAGCGCGACGGCACCCTGGTGCTGCGCCAGAACACTTCCCCGTGAGGCACGCATGAGCGAAACCCTCGATCTGAGCCTGGAAGGCGTGGAGCGTCGCTCCCTCGCCGAGTTCACCGAACAGGCCTACCTGAACTACTCCATGTACGTGATCATGGACCGCGCCCTGCCGCACATCGGCGACGGCCTGAAGCCCGTGCAGCGGCGCATCGTCTACGCCATGAGCGAACTGGGCCTGGACGCCGACTCCAAGCACAAGAAGTCGGCGCGCACCGTCGGCGACGTGCTCGGCAAGTACCACCCCCACGGCGATTCGGCCTGCTACGAAGCCATGGTGCTGATGGCCCAGCCGTTCTCCTACCGCTACCCGCTGGTGGACGGCCAGGGCAACTGGGGTGCGCCGGACGATCCCAAGTCCTTCGCCGCCATGCGCTACACCGAGGCGCGCCTGTCGCGCTACGCCGAAACCCTGCTCTCCGAGCTGGGCCAGGGCACTGCCGACTGGGTGCCGAACTTCGACGGCACCATGCAGGAGCCGGCAGTGCTGCCGGCGCGGCTGCCGAACCTGCTGCTCAACGGCACCACCGGCATCGCCGTGGGCATGGCCACCGACGTGCCGCCGCACAACCTGCGCGAAGTGGCCGCGGCCTGCGTGCGCCTGCTCGACCAGCCGGACGCCGGCGTCGGCGAGCTGCTCGAGCATGTGCAGGGCCCGGACTTCCCCACCGAGGCGGAAATCATCACCCCGCGCGCCGACCTGCAGAAGATCTACGAGACCGGCCGCGGCTCGGTGCGCATGCGCGCCGTATACCGCGTCGAGGACGGCGACATCGTGGTAACAGCGCTGCCGCACCAGGTCTCCGGGGCCAAGGTGCTGGAGCAGATCGCCGCGCAGATGCAGGCCAAGAAGCTGCCGATGGTCGCCGACCTGCGCGACGAGTCGGACCACGAGCACCCCACCCGCATCGTCATCATCCCGCGCTCCAACCGCGTGGACGCCGACGAGCTGATGACCCACCTGTTCGCCACCACCGACCTGGAAAGCTCGTACCGGGTGAACCTCAATGTCATCGGCCTGGACGGCAAGCCGCAGGTCAAGGACCTGCGCCAGCTGCTCAGCGAATGGCTGACCTACCGCACCGACACCGTGCGCCGCCGCCTGCAGTTCCGCCTGGACAAGGTGGAGAAGCGCCTGCACCTGTTGGAAGGCCTGCTGATCGCCTTCCTCAACCTCGACGAGGTGATTCACATCATCCGCACCGAGGACCAGCCCAAGCCGGTGCTGATGGAGCGCTTCGCCCTCACCGACGTGCAGGCCGACTACATTCTCGACACCCGCCTGCGCCAGCTGGCGCGCCTGGAAGAGATGAAGATCCGCGGCGAGCAGGACGAGCTGGCCAAGGAGCGCGCCAAGCTGCTGGCGATCCTCGGTTCCAACGCCAAGCTGCGCAAGCTGGTGCGCGACGAGCTGATCGCCGACGCCGAGACCTATGGCGACGACCGCCGCTCGCCGATCGTCGAGCGCGCCGAGGCCAAGGCCCTCTCGGAAACCGAGCTGATGCCCACCGAGCCGGTCACAGTGGTGCTTTCCGACAAGGGCTGGGTGCGTTGCGCCAAGGGCCACGACATCGACGCCGAAGGGCTTTCATACAAGGCCGGCGACACCTTCAAGGCCGCGGCGCCGGGGCGCTCGAACCAGTACGCGGTGTTCATCGACTCCACCGGGCGCAGCTACTCGCTGGCGGCCCACAGCCTGCCGTCGGCGCGCGGCCAGGGCGAGCCGCTGACCGGCCGCCTGACGCCGCCGCCGGGCGCCAGCTTCGAGCGCGTGCTGCTGCCCGAGGACAACGCCCTGTACGTGCTGGCTTCGGACGCCGGCTATGGCTTCGTGGTCAAGGGCGAGGACATGCAGGCCAAGAACAAGGCCGGCAAGGCCCTGCTCAGCCTGCCCAACGGCGCCCAGGTCATGGCCCCGCGGCCGGTGGCCGACGTCGAGCAGGACTGGCTGGCGGCGGTGACCACCGAGGGCCGCCTGCTGCTGTTCAAGGTCTCCGATCTGCCGCAGCTGGCCAAGGGCAAGGGCAACAAGATCATCAGCGTGCCGGGCGAGCGCGTGGCCAGTCGCGAGGAATACCTGACCGACCTGGCAGTTCTGCCGCCGGGGGCGACCCTGGTGCTGCAGGCCGGCAAGCGCACCCTGTCGCTGCGCGGCGACGACCTGGAGCACTACAAGGGCGAGCGCGGACGGCGCGGCAACAAGCTGCCGCGTGGCTTCCAGAGGGTCGATGCGCTGCTGGTCGAGTCACTGTCTCAGGACTGAAACGCTCTGCGATACACTCTGCCTCTGGAGCTATGGCGCCGGTTAAGGGATGATAGGTCCCTTTGACGCTGGCGCCATGGCTCCATTGTCGTTTTGGTTTGTGGTTTTTTGTAGCAAGTGACGCCGATCTTCGGCGAATTAACGGTGATTGCACGATGAGCGCCCTGCGCGTCCTCGCATGTCTTTCCCTCGTCGGCCTCCTCGGGCTGGCGGGCTGTACGGTGAATCGGCCGACGCAACTGTACCAACTGGATGCCGGTGCGACCCCGCTGCCGACCCGCGACAACGGTATCGCCGTACTGCTCGGTCCGGTGCAACTGGCCGACTACCTGCAACGTGAGTCCATGGTCCAGCGCCAGGCCGATGGCATCCTCAACCTGTCCACCGAGGCGCGCTGGGCCGGCAGCCTGGAAACCAACGTCAGCCAGCTGCTGGTGCGCCAGCTGTCCAGTAGCCTGGACACCACCCGCCTGGCGCTGTTCCCGGAACAGCCGGGGTTCACCCCGCAGGTGCAGGTGATGCTGACCATCACCCGCCTGGATTCCGGCCCGAAGGAGCCGGCGGTGCTGGATGCGCGCTGGCGCCTGCTCGACCAGAAGGGCACGCTGCGCGACAGCCGCGTGTTCCACGAAGAGGAAAAGCACGACGGCAGCCTGCAGGACCAGGTTCGTGCGCAGAGCGAACTGCTGCGCCGCCTCGCCGGGCAACTGGCCCAGGACGTGCGCCCGGTGGCGGTGGCCACCGAGCAGCCGGCCGCTCCGCGCAAGCCGGCGGCGAACACCGAGCAGGCCGCCAAGCCCAAGGAAGAAGGGCCGAAGATGCCGCTGGTGGTGCCCATCCACAACAACGTCGAAGTCTTCCGCTTCTGATCGGCCGTGGCCCGCGAGCATTCTCCTCCGCGGGCCGTTTTCGTTGACGATTTCTTGACCGCGACGGTGCTAACAAGGCAGCGGTTCTGCCGGCACCGTTGATCGGAATCCCTTCGATCGGCGCCCGGCGGGGGTAAGCCCTTGCCAGCCTCCCTCTCCCCGTCGTCCTCCAGGCTGGCCAGCCTGAGCCCGGCCGCCCGCGCCTGGCTGCTGGGCGCGCTCGCCCTGTTGCTGTTCTGCGCCCAGGCCAAGGGGCGGGCGATCATCGGCTTCGACTCGCGTTTCGTGCTGTTCGCCCAGGAAATGCTGCGCCACGGGCCGAGCCTGTTCCCCGCCACCTACGGCGAGCCCTACCCGGACTACCCGGGCACCTCGACGCTGTTCATCTACCTGCTGTCGCTGCCGTTCGGCCGCGTCGACAGCCTGGGCGCCTGGCTGCCCTCGGCGCTGGCCGCGGCGGCGCTGGTGGCCCTGGTGTACCGCCTGCTGGAGCCGATCTCGCCGCGTTGGGCGCTGCTCGCCGTGGCGCTGTTGCTGCTCACCGCGACCTTCGTCAGCGAGACCCGCGCGGTCTCGCTGGACCAGATGGTCGCGGCGCTGGCCCTGGGCGCCTTCTACCTCGCCTATCGCGATCGTGAACGTCCGCTACCGGCCCTGTTGGCAAAGCTGGGGGCGCTGCTGCTGGGCGGTTTCCTGGTCCGTGGCCCGCTGGGCCTGGTGATTCCCGCTGCAACGGTCTGCGCCTGCTGGCTGGCGGCGCGGGACTGGCGCCGGCTGCTGGTCTTCGGGCCGTTCGCCGCGGCCCTGCTGGTGTTCTGCTGCCTGGCCCTGCTGGGCGCCGCCGAGCTGAGCGGCGGCCCCGGTTTCGTCCGGGAGGTGCTGCAGATGCAGGTCATCGGTCGCATCGACGGCAGCGCCGGGGCCAGTTCGCCGTTCTATTACTTCCTCAGTGCGCCCGGCAATTACGCCCTGGCGTTCCCCCTGGCGCTGCCGGTGCTGTTGCTGCTGCCCGGCGCGCGCGGAAGGGGAGAGGCGGAGGGCACGCGGATACTGCTCTGGGCCTGCGTTCTGGCGGCGTTGCTGGTGATGCTCGGGCTTTCCGTACCGCAGGCGAAGAAGGCCCGCTACATCCTGGCGGCGGGGCCCTACATGGCGATAATCGCCGCCTATCCCTTTCACGTGACCGGCAGCCGCCTGGCTTCGGCGTTGCGCTGGGTGATGCAGGGCGTCTGGTTGCTCCTACCCGGGCTGCTGGCGCTGACGCTGGCATTCGCCTGGTGGCGTCTGGCCGGAGCGTTGCAGGGCTATCGGCTCGCCCTGTGCGCCACCCTGGCGCTGTCGCTGCTCCTGCAGGGCTCGGCCCTGTGGGCGCTGCGCCATCCGCGGCTGCGGGCTCCGGGGCTGGCCGGTTGCGCCGTGCTGGCGCTGTGGGCGGCCTATATTCTCGCCTTCGAGCCCCTGGAGCGCGGGCTGTACGACACGCGCGCCTTCAGCCTGGCTGCCGACGCGGCCATGGCCGCCAGGCCGGCGCCGGTGGCTTTCGTCGGGCTGGGCAAGGACGCCAAGGCGATCAAGTATCTGGTCAACCTCGACCACGACCTGCTGCCGCGCTTCATCGATCAGGACAGCCAGTTGCAGGGCCTGCGGGGCCCGCTCTACCTGGTGATGTCGGTGGCGCGCCTGCGCGCTGTGCAGCCGGCGGTCCTGGCCGGCCTGAGGCCGTTGGTGACCGCCGACTTCGACCATGAGCCCCACGTGCTGCTGTACCTGCCCTGAGGTTGCTCGATAGCAGGTTGCAGAAGGAGACCGGCCGCCCGTCGTGCGGCCGGCAGCGCGGTCAGGACGTGCGCAGGGCGCGCATGCGGGTGAGCTGACGTTCCAGCATCGACGGGTAGGGTTCCTTCAGCCATTCCACGCAACTGGCCTCGGCCGGGTTGGCGATGGCGCGGACGCGGGCGCGCTGGCGCACCTGCTCGTCCTCGGCAATGGCGCGCTCGATCAGCAGCAGGTTGCGGCTGTGCTGGCTGAGGTTCAGGGCGTTCTGCACGGCGCCCTCCTGCAGCAGCTCGGCCTGGGCCAGTTCCGCCAGCTCGTCGCCCTGGGTCAGGCCCAGTTGCAGTTGCAGGGTAATGCCGCTGTCCACCACCTCGATCTGCAGGGCGTGGCCGAGGGCGCGCATCAGCTCGCCGCAGCACAGGGCGTGGGTGAGGTAGTCGTCGTCGTCGCGGGCGTGGAAGAGGATCAGGCTGCCGCCGTCGCTGAGGGTGAACAGCTGGCCCTTGTACAGCCGTGCGGCCTGCTCCAGGCAGTCGCGGTAGCGCTCCAGCAGGTCCACCAGGCGGCTGCGCGGCAGGCGCCGCAGCTGTTCCTGGTTGCCCAGTTGCACGGCCAGCACGGCGCAGGGGTTGGGCAGCTGTGGCTCGGGTTCTTCCTCGGGCTCTTCGGCGATTTCGGCGGCTTCTTCGGAGAAGTCCTCGGCGAACGCCTCAGCGGCCACGGGCGTTTCGTCGTGCAGTTCGTCCTCGGCGAAGATGTTCTCGTCGAACTCGTGCTCGTCGCGCGGCAGGTCGAGGCGGGGTTCGCGTTCGTCCTCCGGCTCGCTGGCGATGTCGTCGGCGACGGGCCTGGCCGGCTTCTCCGCGGCTTTCGCCAGGGTCGGCGCGGCCGCCTTGGGCGCGGGCTTGCGCGGCGCGGGAGCGGGCTCGGGGGCTGGCGGCTTCTCCGGCACCAGGCGTGCCTGGAGCTGGCGGGCCAGGTCGCCGATCTCGTTCTGCAGGCCGGCGCCGGGGGCGGGGTCGTCCGGGTCGCGCAGCCACACGCGCAGCTGCAGCAGCGGGGTGGAGATGTGGCGGCCCAGGCGCAGGCTGAGGGTCAGGGTGAGCAGCAGCAGGATCAGGCTGATCAGGCCCATGCTCTGCAGGCTGACCATCATCGGCTGCTGGAACTGCTCCATGTCCAGGCTGATGCGCAACTGGCCGGCCATGACCTCCTGGAAGGTGATCTGCGTCGAGTAGACGCCCTCGCTGTCGCCCAGCAGGCCCTGCTTGGGCCGCGAGCCGGCCTCGGCCAGGGTGCGGCCGTCGGCGCTGTAGATGGCGGCGTGGGCCACCAGCGGGTTCTTGGTCAGGTTGCCCAGCAGCACGTTGAGGCTGAGGATGTCGTTGGACACCAGCAGCTCGGTGGCCGAGGCCGCGGTCTGGGTGGTCAGGCTCTGGCCCACGGCGTCGGCCTGCTGGTGCATGGCCTGCTTGAACTGCATGCCCATCACCCAGGCGTAGATCAGCAGCGCCGCCGCCACCAGCACCAGGCTGTGGATGGCGATGCGCAGGGCGATGGGCACCCGGCGCTGGCGCAGGGCGTGGTACAGCAACAGGAAGAAATTATCGGGCTTGACGGACGTGGGCCGGGTCACAGCGGGCTCGGTCTTCTATGAAGGACAGTCCCGGCAGTATAACGGCGCCCCGGAAGCGGGCAAAGCGCCGGTCCGTCCGTGATCCGGCCGGCACGGACGATCCGATCGGCGGTTGTGCCGCCGGCGGGCGAGGCGGCGGCCGAGAAAGGCGCTAGAATGTGCGCTTTTTCCATGGCGGAGACTGCGCCTTGCGCGAAATCGTCCTGATCAACATCACCGGGGAAGACCGCCCCGGCCTCACCGCCGCCATCACCGGCGTGCTGGCCCAGGGCGGGGTGAACATCCTCGACATCGGCCAGGCGGTGATCCACGACACCCTGTCCTTCGGCATCCTGGTGGAGATTCCCGACACCGAGCGGGCCTCCGCGGTCCTCAAGGACGTGCTCTTCACCGCCTACGAGCTCGACCAGCAGGTGCGCTTCACCCCCGTTTCCGAGGCCGACTACCAACAATGGGTCGGCGGCCAGGGCAAGCCACGCCAGATCGTCACCCTGCTGACGCGCCGGGTGACCGCCGAGCAGTTGCAGCGGGTCAGCTCGATCACCGCCAAGTACGGGCTGAACATCGACCACATCGACCGCCTGTCCGGGCGCATGCCGTTGGACATGCCGGCCGAGCGCGGCAAGGGCTGCATCGAGTTCTCCGTGCGCGGCGAGCCGGCCGACCCGGTGGCCCTGCGCGCCGAGTTCCTCAGCGTGGCCCAGGAGCTGAACGTCGACATCGCCTTCCAGCGCGACTCGCTGTACCGCCGCAACCGCCGCCTGGCGGTGTTCGACATGGACTCGACGCTGATCGAGGCCGAGGTCATCGACGAGCTGGCCAAGGCCGCCGGCGTCGGCGAGCAGGTGTCGGAAATCACCGAGCGGGCGATGCGCGGCGAGCTGGACTTCCGCGCCAGCTTCAAGGAGCGCCTGGCGCTGCTCAAGGGCCTGTCCGAGGACGTGCTCGAGGAAATCGGCGCCTCGCTGCGCCTGACCGAGGGCGCCGAGACGCTGTTCGCCGAGCTCAAGCGCCTGGGCTACAAGACCGCCATCCTCTCCGGCGGCTTCACCTATTTCGCCCGCCAGCTGCAGGCGAAGCTGGGCATCGACTACGTCTTCGCCAACGAACTGGAGATCGTCGACGGCAAGGTCACCGGCGTGGCCATCGAGCCGATCGTCGACGCCCAGCGCAAGGCCGACCTGCTGCGCGAACTGGCGGCGAAGGAAGGCCTGCAACTGGAGCAGACCATCGCCGTGGGCGACGGCGCCAACGACCTGCCGATGCTCGGCCTGGCCGGCCTGGGCGTGGCCTTCCGCGCCAAGCCGCTGGTCAAGCAGTCGGCCAAGCAGGCTATCTCCACCCTGGGCCTGGACGGCATCCTCTACCTGCTGGGCTTCCGCGACCGCGAGGGCGTGGACGGGCGCTGAGGCGGTGTGGGAATACCGGCCTGTCGGCCGGATCGCGGATGAATCCGCTCCTACGGGAAATGCCGTGCCCATGGCGGTGTCCGCCGCTTCCGGCTGTTGGTGTATCGGCGGATAACCGCGAACGGCTATGCGCCCTACCGATCACCCGCCACGGAGCTTGGTGTCGACTTGTAGGAGCGCGCCCTGCGCGCGATTCGCGGGCAGGGCCCGCTCCTACAAATGAATCTGTGCGCCGATGTGCCTTTCGTAGGATGGGTTGAGTTTACGAAACCCATGCGGCCGTGGTGATGGGTATCGCTTCGCTCAACCCATCCTACGTTTGCCGGAAGGCACAGGAGTATCGGCGGATAACCGCGAACGGTTATGCGCCCACCGAGCCCCGCCACGGAGCTCGGTGTCGACCTGTAGGAGCGCGCCCTGCGCGCGATTCGCGGGCAGGGCCCGCTTCCTACCAATGAATCTGTGCGCCGATGTGTCTTTCGTAGGATGGGTTGAGTTTACGAAACCCATGCGGCCGTGGTGATGGGTATCGCTTCGCTCAACCCATCCTGCGTTTGTCGGAAGGCACAGGAGTATCGGCGGATAACCGCGAACGGTTATACGCCCTGCGGAGGCCCATCACGGAGCTCGGTGTCGACCTGTAGGAGCGCGCCCTGCGCGCGATTTGCGGGCAGGGCCCGCTCCTACAAATGAATCCGTGCGCCGATGTGCCTTTCGTAGGATGGGTTGAGTTTACGAAACCCATGCGGCCGTGGTGATGGGTATCGCTTCGCTCAACCCATCCTACGTTTGCCGGAAGGCACGGGAGCGGATCACTCCTCCGAAGAGAAGTCGTAATCCATCGCCTGGCTCGGGCCCTGCAGGTAGCGGCCCTGGATGTAGTTGGCGCCGGCCTGCCAGAGGGTGGCCAGGGCCGTGGCGCTCTCCACCATGGGCACTATGGTCAGCTTGGCCTGGGCGTGCAGGCTGGCCATCAGGGTGCGCAGGTTTTCCTGGTTCTCCGGACGGCTGAGGTCCTGCACGTAGGAGCCGTCGATCTTCACGAAGTCGACGTTCATGTGCTTGAGCGTGTTGAACGGGTTCAGCGCGCAGCCGAACTGGCCGAGGGCGACCTGGCAGTGCAGCTCGGCCAGGCCCTGGCTCAGCGCCTTGGCCTGCTTGAGGTGGGCCACGGCGTCGGTTTCGCTGACCTGCAGGATCAGCGAGTCGGCCGGCAGGCGCGCGGCCTTCAGCGCCACCGCCAGCCAGGGCAGCAGCCCGGCGTCCTGCAGGCTGGGGCCGGACAGGTGCACGAAGAGCTTGGTGTTGTGGCCCTTGGCGCGGTGCTCGGCGAGCAGCTTGATGGAGTTGAGCAGCACCCAGCGGTCGATGCGCTCGGCCAGGCCGCCGGCCTTGGCCGCGCCGAAGAAGTCGGCGGCGGGCACTTCCTCGCCCTGCGGGTTGAGCAGGCGCAGCAGTACTTCGTACAGCTCGTGGCTGTCGCCGCGCAGGCTGATGATCGGCTGGAACAGCAGGCGGAAGGCATTTTTCTCCAGCGCCTGCTGGATGATCGCCAGTAGGTCGCCGCGGCTGGCGGCGGCGGCCAGTTCGTCGGCCGGGTCGTAGAGCTTGATGCCGTTGCCCTCGGCCTGGGCGATTTCGTCGGCGCAGCGATGGGCGCGGTCGATGACGTCCTGGGCGCGACTGGTCTTTTCGTCGAGCCCGGCGCAGCCGATCGACAGGGTGACCTGGGCGGTGCGCCCGTGGATGTCGAACAGGTGGCCCTCGACTTTCTTCAGCAGGCTGGCGAACAGGGCCTTGCTCTGTTCCGGCGTCTGGCCGTCGAGCAGCACGCTGAAGGCGTCGTCGCTGAAGCGGGCCAGCTGCACGCTCTCGGGGAAGTGCTCGCGCAGCAGGTGGGCGAGGTCGGCCAGCAGCAGGTCGATGCTG
This sequence comes from Pseudomonas sp. PI1, assembly GCF_000812405.1. NCBI lineage: Bacteria > Pseudomonadati > Pseudomonadota > Gammaproteobacteria > Pseudomonadales > Pseudomonadaceae > Pseudomonas > Pseudomonas sp. PI1. The sequence goes on along the minus strand of NZ_JWMC01000068.1, from coordinate 61,817 downwards.
GCGATGCCCAGGCTCAGCTGCAGGTGCTGCGCGCGGTCGAGCAGCAGGTAGGCGAGGGTGGCCGGCTGGCCGGCGGTGACGGCGCGCTCCACGGCGGCATCCATCAGGTCGAGGAAGTGGGCGCGGTTGAACAGGCCGGTGACCAGGTCCTGGCTGCTGACCTCGCGCAGCTTCTCCTGCAGTTCGCTGTTGTCCTGCTCGGCGCGGATCACCACCTGGATGCACGGTTCGCCGTCGTAGGTGGCCGGCGAGAAGCCCATGCGCGCGCGGAACCTCTGGCCGTCGACGCGCACGCCGTCGCACAGCAGTTCGTTGTCGCCCTCGCCGTGCTGGTAGCCCTTGAGGAAGTCCTTGAAGGTGGCCTGGTCGGCGGCGGCGATCAGGTCGATCATCGGCAGGCCTTCCAGTTCCTCGGCGTCCTCGTAGCCGAACATCGCGACGTAGGCGCGGTTGGCGTAGATGTGCATGCCGTCGTGGACGTAGGTGATGGCGTCCACCGAGCTGTCCAGCAGCAGCTGGCAGCGTTTTTCCGCCTCGCGCAGGGCGACCTCGGCGGTGCGCCGGGCGCGGCGTTCCTCCAGGGCGGTAAGTTCGCGGTTGGCCACCAGCACCAGGCGCTCGTCCTCGCCCTGGGGCAGGGCGTCCTGGGCGCCGAGGGCCAGGGCCTCGGTGATGCTGTCGGAATCGTTGCCTTCGACCAACTGGATGAAGGGGATGTCCTTGGCCTGGCGGCGCAGGCTGGCCAGGGCCTCCTCCGGCGCCAGCGCACTGCTTTGCGGGGCGGCGATCAGCAGGTCCCAGGTCTGTTGCAAGGCTTCGCCGAGGTCTTCGCTGGAGGTCACGCGGTGGACGCGGGTCGCACGCCCGGCGTTGCGGAACAGGCTGACCAGACGTTCGGCCTCGTTCTGCGAGTCTTCCAGGATCAGCAGGCGGACGGTTTTCTTTTCATTGGCCATGAAGAGCTGCTTATGGCGCGCCGGACGGCAGCCAGGAGGCGACGAATGGAGTGCGGCCGAATCTACAGCGACTTCCAGAGTGAGTCAAAGTCTTCCTCCCCGTGCCCCGTGTGGCCGTTCGCTCCTGTGACGGGCTTATCGTCGGCGCCCTTCGGACGCTCCTGGGTACTGTATTCGAACTGGCTGAAACTGCCGGTGGCGGTGAGCTTGCGCGTCAGGGTGGCGCGGCGTTCCTCGCCGTGCAGGTTGATCTGCACGCGGCTGCCTTCCTGGAACGGCAGCCGCGGCGAGATCAGCGTCGCCGGCCGCGAGATGGCGGCGATCTCCGGCAGCAGCAGGGCGCGCAGGTAGTGGCTGCTCTGCTCCGACTTGCGCAGCAGTTGCAGGCCGCAGGGCTGGGCGATGGGGGCGATCAGCTCGATGCCCATCTGCGTGCCGCCGCCGCGGACCTGGCGGATCCAGCGCACCACCGCGATGCTCCAGCCCTGGCCCGGCGCGTCCTGGATGCCGAGCAGCTCGCCGGCCTGCAGCTGGCTGGGGATTTCCTTCGGCCAGGTCAGGCAATAGCCGCCTGGGCTGTGGTTGACGATGGGCAGGGCGAAGACCGGGTACTCGTCGCAGGTCGCCGATTCGGCGGCGTCGGCCGAGCCTTGCTCCGCCGTCCGCAGCGGCTGGTATTCGATTTCCTCCAGCGGCATGCCCGGTTGCCAGTCGGTGACCTTCTGCGCGTCGAAGGCATTGGCCCAGGCGTCGTTCACTTCCGCCTGGAAGGTCGCCTGCACCGGTTCGGGCAGCTTGAGCAGGTCGGCGAACGGGCGCCGGCCGGACAGGTAGTAGTGCAGCGCGCTCATGCCGATGCAGAGGGTCAGCTGGCCCTGGCCGGAGGTGCGCTGGAAGCTGCGCTCGGCGATGTCGCCCCAGGCGCTGGCCAGGTGCTGCAGCAGGTCGACGCTGATGCGCTCGCCCCCCTTGAGTGGCAGCTTGTCGCGTTGCTCGGCGGGGGCGTTCATGTACTCCTTGATCGCCGCCACCAGGCGCTGCGGGTCCATGCCCAGGCCGTTGTGCAGGTCGCCGGCCTTGTATAGCGAGCGGTAGCGCGGCGGGCCGTCCACCTGCGGGGCGACCACGAACAGGCTGGACGGCAGGTCGGCTTCCTGCAGGCGCACCAATGAACCCCAGGCCTCCAGGGCATCGGCCAATTGGGCGATGCCGGCCTGGCGCATCTGGTTGCAGCGGGCGCAGCCCAGCAGCAGGGCCACCAGGTAGGCCTGCTCCACGGTCAGGGTGTTGCCCTGCTTGGCCAGGTCGTCGCGGACCGCCAGGGCCTGCACGCCCTTGCTGCGCGCCAGTTGGTAGAGCTGGTGCAGCTCCAGCCACAGGCTTTCCGGCACCGGGCAGTAGAGCTGCTGGGCGCGGATCAGCGGGCCGCACAGGCTGCGGATCGCCCGTTGCAGGGCGAGGGTGAGGATTTGCGCGCGTTCGCGGGTGAAGCGCGGCGCCTCGCGCACCACCACCAGCTTGTAGCCGACGGCCAGGTGGTTCTGCAGGGCCTGGCAGAGGTTGGCGACCTTGCGCGGGCGCTCGTCGAGAACGATGGAGTGGTTGAGGAAGTGGCGTTCGAGGTTGTGGCAGACCGACTGGACTTCCGGGCGGAACAGCTCCAGCAACTGCAGGCGGGCCTCCACCGGGAGCTTCAGCTGGTTCAGCTCGATCAGGCCCTGGTAGAGCTGGCGCGCGGTCTCGCCGAGGTTGGCCTTGGGCAGGTGGTCCAGCCAGTATTTGATGTCGCGCGCAGTGACGTTGCAGAAGCTCAGGCTTTCCTGCGTCGGGGTGGGAACGCGCAGCAATTGCTGGGGACTCGTATTGTCCATGGTCGGATGAGGTGCTCCACGATCTGGGCCGTTCGCTGGACCGTTGTGCCGGTCTTGGGCGCCGGTTTTTTCCAAACTCTAGCAGTATCCACCTGAGAAGGCAGCCCGTTCCCTGGTTGGGGAGCGGGCCTGCCGTTGGCTTTCGGGTAACAGGCCGGATACAGGCTGCCCGGCCTGCGCCGGCTCACGCCTGGCGGGCGTTGCCCAGCAACTGGCCCATGCGCACCGGGCTGCCGGCGGCCAGTTGTTCGGCCCAGGCGACCTGCTCGGGGCCGAACAGCACGATGGCGGTGGAGCCCAGTTTGAAGCGTCCCAGTTCCGCGCCTTTTTCCACGTGGATGGGCTGGCGGGCCGCTTCGTCGTAGGCGAAGGCCTTCAGCTCGCGCTTCGGCGGCGTGACCAGGCCGGCCCACACGGTTTCCACCGAGGCGACGATCATCGCGCCGACCAGCACCACGGCCATGGGCCCGCGTTCGGTGTCGAACAGGCAGACCACCCGCTCGTTGCGGGCGAACAGCTCCGGCACCTGCTCGGCGGTGAGCTGGTTCACCGAGAACAGCCGGCCGGGCACGTAGACCATCTCGCGCAGGGTGCCGGCCAGCGGCATGTGCACGCGGTGGTAGTCCTTGGGCGAGAGGTAGACGGTGGCGAAGCTGCCGCCCATGAAGGGCGCGGCGCGCTCGGCGTCGCCGCCCAGCAGCGCGGTCAGGCTGAAGCTGTGGCCCTTGGCCTGGAAGATACGGCCGTGCTCGATCGGGCCGAGCTGGCTGATGGCGCCGTCGGCCGGGCAGAGCACGCCGCCGGGCGTTTCGTCCAGCGGCCGCGCGCCGTCCTTCAGGGCGCGGGTGAAGAAGGCGTTGAAGTGCTCGTAGGCCTGCAGGTCTTCCACCAGCGCCTCGCGCATGTCGACCTGGTAGCGGCGGGCGAACCAGCCGATCAGGCGGTTCTTGAACCAGGCAGCGCGGCATTCGGCCGCGCAGCCGATCAGGCGCGACAGCAGGTGATGCGGCAGCAGGTACTGGCCGAGGATGAACAGACGATCTTTGAACGACATTCCTTAAACCTCTACGGGGGTGTCGGGGTGGTTGCCCCATTCCGACCAGGAGCCGGCGTAGCCCTTGACCCGCGGGTAGCCGAGGGCCTTGGCCACCAGGTAGGTGAAGCCGGAACGGTGGTGGGTCTGGCAGTGGGTGATCACTTCCTTGTCCGGGGTGATGCCCAGGTCGCGAAGGATTTGCGCCATGTCGGTGCGGATGCGCAGGGCGCGGGCCGCGTCCATGCCGGCGGTCCACTCGAAGTTGACCGCGCCGGGGATGTGCCCGCCCTTGGCCGCCAGCACCTTCTGGCCGCTGTATTCGCTGGGGTTGCGCGCGTCCCAGACGGCCAGGTCGGCGGCGCCCAGGCGGCTCTGCAGGTATTCGCGGGTGGCGGTGGGTTCGTCGTGCAGCGTCAGCGGCAACGGGCCGCCGGCCGGCGCCGGAACCGCCTGGCTCAGCTCGCGGCCCTCGGCCAGCCAGGCGTGCAGGCCGCCGTCCAGGTAGTGGTAACGCTGGTGGCCGATGACGTCCAGCAGCCAGATGAAGCGCCCGGCCCAGCCGCCGCCTTCGTCGTCGTACACCACGTAGACGGCGTCCGGGTTGTGCCCCAGTTCGCCGAACAGCGCTTCCAGGTCGGCCTTGGCCGGCAGCAGGCCGGGCGCTGGCGGCTGGCCCCACTGGGTGCGCGCGGGGGCGACGAAGCGGGCGCCGGGCAGGTGGCCCTCGGCGTAGCGCGCCGGGCTGGTCAGGTCGACCAGGATCAGTTCGGGAGCGTCGAGGCGGGCGGCCAGCTCGGCCGGTTCTATCACCAGGGGCAGGTCGGAAAAGGCGGACATGTCGGCATCTCCCTGAGGGCGGGTGCGGGGGACGGGATGGCGTGAGCTGGCGCCCTGGGCTACCCGCGAAACCCCGCAGTTTAACGAAAAAGCGCGGGGCGCTGGCGGGCAATCGCTTCAGGGCGTGTCACTGGGCCGCAGGTGCGCCGAATTGCTGCAGGGCGCGCTCGATGCACTGGCAGGTCTTGTCGAAGGCCTGGCCCTGGACCTCGCCGATGGGGTGGCCGTTGCGGTCAGCGACCACCAGCATCACCACGCGCGGGCCGCGGGCCAGGGAGCGCAGCAGCAGGTGGTTGCCGGGCAACGCCGCCTTCAGGCGGCCGGGCAGCAGCGCGGAGTACTCGGCCATGTTGGCCGGGGTGAGGTGCAGGCGCGCCGGGCGTTCCAGCAGGCGGCGCAGCAACTGGCTGCCGGCCACCGGCAGTTGCAGGTTCTGCTCCGCGGGGGCCAGGCCGAAGCTGCGGCGGGCCTGCAGCAGGTTCTGCTGGCGGTCGGCGAGCAACAATACGGCGCGGCCCAGGCCGCAGGTGTGCAGGGCTTCGCTGGCGCATTCCAGCAGCGGCACCAGGTTGCCGAACGGGCTGGGCGTGCGCAGCAGCTCGGCGCACAACCGGCGCCATTGCTCGGGGTTGCCGGCGGCGGGGGCGGGAGCGTTCGCCGCCGCGGGCTCGGACGCGGGCGCGTGGCGCGGCAGCCAGCGCTGGCTGTCCCAGGGCCAGAGCAGCGCCTGGGCCGGGTGCCAGTAGCGGGCGTCGGCGTCCTTGCGGGCGCTTTCCACGGCCAGGGCGTGGACCTGTTGCTGCAGCGCCTCCAGCGGTTCCTGCAGATAGAGCGCGGTGAGCCGCTGCCAGCGCAGCATGTGCGGCCCGCCCCAGGACTGATGCGCGGCCATCGCCAGGCTGTTGGCCAGGAGGATGGTGTTGGCCGGGCGCGTCAGCCAGCGCGCCAGCTCGGGATCGGCGTCCAGGCGCTGTTGCTGGGCCAGCGGCTCGCATTCGGCGTGGGCCAGGTGCAGGGCGCGGACCAGCAGTTCGTGGTCCTCGCCGAGCAGGCGCAGGCCCTGGCCGATCCACTCCGGCAGGCGCCAGCGCTCGGCCAGGGCCGCGCACAGCGGCAGCAGGCGCATGCCCAGCAGCTCCTGCTCCACCTCGGCGCTGGCGCGGCCTTCGCCGAGCACCTGCTGTTGCCATTCTTCGAGCAGGTCCGGGCGCGCCGTGGCCAGGGCCCAAACCGGCGCCAGGATGAACAGGCTGCCCCAGTGGATTTCCTGCCACAGGCGCGCCAGGCGGCTGGCGAACAGGCCGCTGGCCTGCTGCATGGCGTGGCGGCTGATCAGCAGCATCTGCCCCAGGGCCGGCGGCATCTGCGCGGCGGGCACGCTGGGCAGGCTCTCCAGCAGGGCAGCGGCGCGCGCCAGGCCGAGGCGGCTGAGGGCCACTTCCAGGCTTTCCGCCGGGTTGTCCTGGGCCATGCGCGCGCGGTTGGCCTCGCGCAGGATGGCCAGGGCCAGGGTGGGGCTGTCCTGCAGCAGGTCGACGATGTCGCGCAGGGACCGGCGGTTGTCCGCCAGGGCGCGGCGCACGCGTTCGTGCTGTTCGGCGGGTACCGGCAGCGGCAACTCCTCCAGCAACTGGAGCCAGGAGGCGAGGCGCTGCGGGTCGGGTGTCTGGATGGGCATGCTTGGGCCGCCGAACTGGTTTTTACAATTTGCAGCCTATAGTCTTGCGCGGTTTCTCCGATAACAAGAGGGTGGCGCATATTGGCGCTCCCGTCCCGTCCACCGTTCCAGTCGACTCTTCAATGGCAAAAATCATCGGCATCATTGTCCTGCTGGGCAGCGTCCTCGGCGGCTACCTGCTCTCCGGCGGCAAGATCATGGCCATCGTGCAGCCCTTCGAAGTGCTGATCATCGGTGGCGCCGCGCTGGGCGCCTTCCTCCAGGCGAACCCCGGCAGCACCTTCATGACGGTGCTGAAGAAGGCGCCGAAGATGTTCAGCAACCGCTTCACCCACGTCTTCTACCTGGAAGTGCTGGGGATGCTCTACGAAATCCTCAACAAGAGCCGCCGCGAAGGCATGATGGCCATCGAGGCCGACCTCGAGGAGCCCGCTTCCAGCCCCATCTTCAGCAAGTACCCGGCGGTGCTGAAGGACGAGCGCATGACCGCCTACATCTGCGACTACCTGCGCATCATGTCTTCCGGCAACATGGCGCCCCACGAGCTGGAAGGCCTGTTCGACATGGAGCTGGGCAGCCTCAAGGAAGACTTCGAGCACCCGTCCCACGCCGTGACCCGCGTCGCCGACGCGCTGCCCGGCTTCGGTATCGTCGCCGCGGTGCTCGGCATCGTGATCACCATGGCCCTGCTCGGCCAGGGCAGCCAGGCGGAGATCGGCCACCACGTCGCCGCGGCGCTGGTCGGCACCTTCCTCGGTATCCTCGCCGCCTACGGCTTCGTCGGCCCGCTGTCCAACGCCCTGGAGCACGACGCCAAGGAAGAGCTGAACCTCTACGAGGCGATCAAGGCCTGCCTGGTGGCCTCGGCCTCGGGCATGCCGCCGTCGCTGGCGGTGGAGTTCGGCCGCAAGGTGCTGCTGCCGGCGCACCGTCCGAGCTTCAGCGAGCTGGAACAGGCGGTACGCGGGCGCTAAGCGATGGATAACAACCAGCCGATCATCGTCAAGCGCGTCAAGCGCTACGCCGCCGGTCACCACGGCGGCTCCTGGAAGATTGCCTTCGCCGACTTCGCCACGGCGATGATGGCGTTCTTCCTGGTGCTGTGGCTGCTGTCCTCGGCCACCCCCGAGCAGAAGAAGGCGATTTCCGGCTACTTCCAGGACCCCATTGGCTTCACCGAGAGCGCCAGCCCCTACGTGATCGACCTCGGCGGCACGCCGACGCCGGCCCCGGACAAGACCCTCAACCCGCAGATCCAGGCGCAGCCGGAGGCGGACGAGACGCGCATCAGCCCGGAGTCGGAGAAGGAGGTCAACCCCGCCGAGGCCGAGCGCCAGGCCGAGCAGATCGAGCACGAGCGCCTGGAGCTGCTGCTCCAGGAGTTGCAGAACAAGGTCGACGAGAACCCCACGCTGCGCCGCTTCAAGGACCAGATTCTGTTCGAGATCACCCGCGACGGCCTGCGCATCCAGATCGTCGACGCCGAGAACCGGCCGATGTTCGACCTGGGCAGCGCGCGCCTGCAGCCGTACTTCGAGGACATCCTGCTGGCCATGGCCGAGACCATCAAGCAGGTGCCGAACAAGATCAGCATCAGCGGCCACACCGACGCCAAGCCCTACGCCGGCGACGAGTTCGGCAACTGGGAGCTGTCGGCCAACCGCGCCAACGCCGCGCGCCGCGCCCTGGTGGCCGGCGGCTATCCGGAAGGGCAGATCGCCCGGGTGGTGGGCTACGCCTCGTCGCAGCTGTTCGACCGCAAGAACCCGCTGAACCCGGTGAACCGGCGCATTGACATCATCGTCCTGACCAAGCGTGCGCAACGCGCCATCGAGGGCCAGGACGGCACCGCCGAGGAGCCGGCGGCCAGCCAGCCGGCCACTTCTCCTGCCGGGGCGGCAACGCCAGCCGGGGCCGCGCCGACGCCGCCCCAGGGCGCCGCGCCCGCGTCCCAGCCGCTGCCCGCCGAACAGGTGCGCGAGAAGCTCAACCTGTTCGATGACGGCAAGCTGAAGCTGGACGAGCTGAAGAAGCAGTGAAGGCGGGCCTGGCGCTCCGACAAGGCTGTCGGAGTGCGGGTGTTGATCAGTAATCCGTTTCCGGCAGGCTGGCGAGAATGTGCCGATAACTGGCCATGCGCTGCGGGCTGATGCGGCCTTCCTCCAGCGCCTTGAGCAGCGCGCAGCCGGGCTCGCGGTCGTGCTTGCAGTCGCGGAAGCGGCAGTGCCCGAGCAGGTCGCGGAACTCGATGAAGCCGGCCTCGACGTCGTCGCGGGTGACGTGCCCGAGGCCGAATTCGCGGATGCCGGGGGAGTCGATCAGGTCGCCGCCGGCGGGGAAGTGGAACAGCCGCGCCGTGGTGGTGGTGTGGGTGCCCTTGCCGGTGATCTCCGAGAGGTCGCCGACGCGGGTGTCCACCCCCGGCAGCAGGGCGTTGACCAGCGATGACTTGCCCACCCCGGACTGGCCGACGAACACGCTGACGTGATCGTTCAGCGCCGCGCGCAGGGCGTCCATGGCCAGGCCGTTGAAGGCCGAGACCTCCAGTAGCGGGTAGCCCAGGTCGCGGTAGGTGCCCAGCAGCGCGTCGATCTGCTCGGCGTTCTGCTCGTCGATCAGGTCGGCCTTGTTCAGCAGCAGCAGCGGCTGGATGCCGGCGTGCTCGGCGGCGATCAGGTAGCGGTCGATCAGGTTGGCGTGGGGCTCGGGCCGCGGAGCGAAGACGATGACGATGCGGTCGACGTTGGCCGCCACCGGCTTGAGCAGGCCGCGCATGTCCGGGCGGCACAGCTCGGAGGTGCGCGGCAGCTGCGCGACTATCACGCCGATGCCCTGGTTGCCCGGGCGCCAGACCACGCGGTCGCCGGTCACCAGTGGCGGCAGGTTGGCGCGCAGGTGGCAGCGCAGCACCTCGCCGGCGTGCTCGCCCTCCAGCGCCTCGACTTCCACCTGGACGCCGAAGTGGGCGATCACCAGGCCGTTCTGCTCCGGCCCCAGGTCGCCGCCTTCCAGCTCTTCCAGGGCCCGCGACTCGCGCTTGGCGGCACGCGCGGCGCGCTCTTCCTGGATCTTTTCGATGCGCCAGCTCTGCCGGCGGGTGAGATGACGCTTGGCCATAGGGAACCCGAGTGAAAAATCGCCGGCGAGTTTAGCATGCCCCGGCGCGCTTCCCGCTAAACTAGGGGGCTTGAGCCGAGGAGCGCAGCATGCAGAACCCACAGAACCTGATCTGGATCGACCTGGAGATGACCGGCCTGGACCCGGACCGGGACGTGATCATCGAAATGGCCACCATCGTCACCGACAGCGAGCTGAACATTCTCGCGGAAGGCCCGGTGATCGCCGTACACCAGAGCGAGGAGACCCTCGCCGGCATGGACGAGTGGAACACCCGCCAGCACGGCCAGTCGGGCCTGACCCAGCGCGTGCGCGAAAGCACCATCGACGCCGCCCAGGCCGAGGCCATGACCCTGGCCTTCCTGGAAAAGTGGGTGCCCAAGCGCGCCTCGCCGATCTGCGGCAACAGCATCTGCCAGGACCGCCGCTTCCTCTATAGGTACATGCCGAAGCTGGAGGCCTACTTCCACTACCGCAACCTGGATGTCTCCACCCTCAAGGAACTGGCCGCGCGCTGGGCTCCGCAGGTGCGGGATGGCTTCAAGAAGGGCAATACCCACCTGGCGCTGGACGACATCCGCGAATCCATCGCCGAGCTGCGCTATTACCGCGAGACCTTCATCAAGGTCTGAGTCGCTGGTTTTTCGTAGGAGCGAGCTTGCTCGCGAACGGGGTTTCCAGGTGGCTGAGGTGTGTCGGTTTGGCTCCGCTCCCTCTCCCTAACCCTCGGCTGCGCGCCCCGCCCTGAAGGGAGAGGGGACCGTTGGGCAGGGTTGGATGTTTTGCAGTCAGCCGGATATTCCGCTGTGGTGTCCGGCTGAAACCTTGCTTTCAGCCGGCACGAACTAGCTCCCTCTCCCTTCAGGGAGAGGGCTGGGGAGAGGGGCTCTTCAGGACGCGCTCCGAACCCAGCCAGCAGAACCTCTACCGTCCCACCCCATGCCGCCGCAGCGCCCACTCGACGTGCTCGCGCACCAACTCCGACGGAAACTCCCGCCGCGCCTTCAACGCCTCTATCACCGGAATGCTCGACGGCGCATTGCCCAGCCCCACCGCCAGGTTGCGCAGCCAGCGCTCGTAGCCGGCGCGGCGTAGCGGCGAGCCCTCGGTGCGGCTGAGGAACTCTTCCTCGCTCCAGAGGAACAGCTCGGCCAACTCGGCATTGTCCAGCCCGTGGCGCGGCTGGAAGTCGCCCTGTTCGCTGGGCCGGGCGAAGCGGTTCCAGGGGCAGACGATCTGGCAGTCGTCGCAGCCGAATACCCGGTTGCCCATGGGCGCGCGCAGCTCCTCGGGGATCGGGCCCTTCAGCTCGATGGTCAGGTAGGAGATGCAGCGCCGCGCGTCCAGCACGTAGGGGCCGACGAAGGCGTTGGTCGGGCAGATGTCCAGGCAGGCGCTGCAGCGCCCGCAGTGCTCGCTGCCGTGGGGCTCGTCCAGGGGCAGCGGCAGGTCGGTGAAGAGTTCGCCGAGGAAGAAGTAGCTGCCGGCCTTGCGGTTGAGCAGCAGGGTGTTCTTGCCGATCCAGCCGAGCCCGGCCTGTTCGCCGATGGCTTTTTCCAGCACCGGCGCGCTGTCGACGAAGGCGCGGTAGCCGAAGGGGCCGACCTCCTGCTGGATGCGCTCGGCCAGCTGCTGCAGGCGCTTGCGCACCAGCTTGTGGTAGTCGCGGCCCAGGGCGTAGCGCGATACGTAGGCCTTCTCCGGCTCGGCCAGGCGCTGGGCCATGCGCGTGTCGCCGGGCAGGTAGTCCATGCGCAGCGAGACCACCCGCAGGGTGCCGGGCACCAGCTCGTCCGGGCGCCAGCGCTTGCTGCCGTGGGCGCCCATGTAGTCCATCTCGCCGTGGTAGCCGGCGGCCAGCCAGCGCTGCAGGTGCTCGCCGTGGCTGGCCAGGTCCAGGCCGCCGATGCCGACCTGCTGGAAGCCCAGCTCGCGGCCCCAGGCCTTGATGCGCTCGGCGATGGCGCTGTAATCGGATGTGGAATCGTGCATGCGGGGGCGGGAAAGCGGGACCGGGGTAGGTATAATTCTGCCAGACCGCGCCGACCGGCGCCCGATTCCCCGCGGAAACCCGATGAATTCGCACTCTCACGACAGTCTGCCGACCGCGCTGTACAGCGCCCGGCAGGTGCGCGACCTCGACGCGCGCCTGATCGCCGCCGGCACCCCCGGCTTCGAACTCATGCAGCGCGCCGCCCACGCCGCCTGGCGCGCCCTGCGCCGGCGCTGGCCGGACGCCGGGCGGCTGACGGTGCTGGCCGGGCACGGCAACAACGCCGGCGACGGCTACCTGGTCGCCGCCCTGGCCCAGCGCGCCGGCTGGAACGTGCGCGTGCTGGCGGTGGGCGACACCGCGCGGCTGGCCGGCGATGCCGCATCCGCCCACGCCGAGGCCCTGGCCGCCGGCGTGACCCTCCTGCCCTGGCACGAACACGCCGAACTGCATGGCGTGCTGGTGGATGCGCTGCTCGGCACCGGCCTCGGTGGCGCGGTGCGCGACCCGTACGCGGCGGCCATCGCGCGGATCAACGCCAGCGGCCTGCCGGTCCTGGCCATCGACATCCCCTCCGGCCTCAGCGCCGATACCGGCCAGGTGCTGGGCTGCGCGGTGCGCGCCGACCTGACGGTGACCTTCATCGGCCTCAAGTTCGGCCTGTTCACCGGCGAAGGTCCGGACCAGTGCGGCGAGCTGGCCTTCGACAACCTCGACGCCGACCCCGCGCAACTGCCCGAGGAGGCCCAGGCCACGCGCCTGGCGCCCAGCAGCCTGGCACAGCTGGCGCCGCGGCCGAAGGCGGCGCACAAGGGCCTGTTTGGCCACCTGCTGCTGATCGGTGGCGATCACGGCATGGGCGGCGCCACCCTGCTGGCCGGCGAAGCGGCCCTGCGCAGCGGCGCCGGGCTGGTCTCCATCGCCACCCGCGCCGCCCACGTGCCGGCGGCGCTGGCGCGCTGCCCGGAACTGATGACCCGCGGCCTGTCCTCGTCCGCCGAGGTGCTGCGCGCCGCCGAGCGCGCCAGCGTGCTGGTGGTCGGCCCCGGCATCGGCCGCAACGCCTGGGGGCGCTGCCTGGCCAGCGCCGCGGCCAGTCTGGAGCTGCCCCAGGTGTGGGACGCCGATGCGCTCAACCTGCTGGCCGAGGGCCAGGTGCAGCGCCCGGCGGGCAGCCTGGTGATCACCCCGCACCCCGCCGAGGCGGCGCGCCTGCTGGGCCGCTCCACCGCCGAGGTGCAGGCCGACCGGGCCGCCGCCGCGCGCGAACTGGCCAGCCGCTACCAGGCGGTGGCCGTGCTCAAGGGCGTCGGCAGCCTGGTCGCCGCGCCGGACGGCCGCCTGGCGCTGTGCTCCCATGGTCATCCGGCCATGGCCACTGCGGGCCTGGGGGATGTGCTGTCCGGGATAGTTGGCGCGTTGCTGGCGCAGAAACTGGAACCCTTCGACGCCGCCTGCCTGGCCGTCTGGCTGCACGCTCGCGCCGGCGAAATGCTTGGCGCGCAGGGGCGGGGGCTCGCGGCCAGCGACCTGATCCCTGCCGTTCGTCAGTTGCTCGAGGAGTTCGCCCCATGCCTGAACTGAAGCTGTTCGCCGACGGCGAGGAAGCCATGTACGCGCTGGGCGCGAGGATCGCCCGGGCCACCGGCGGGCGCGGGGTGATCTACCTGCACGGCGACCTCGGCGCCGGCAAGACCACGCTCTCGCGCGGCATTCTGCGCGGCCTGGGCCATGCCGGGGCGGTGAAGAGCCCGACCTTCACCCTGGTCGAGCCCTACGAGCTGGGCGAGGTGCGCGCCTTCCATTTCGATCTGTACCGCCTGGCCGACCCCGAGGAACTGGAATATCTGGGCATCCGCGATTACTTCGAAGGCGACGCCCTGTGCCTGATCGAGTGGGCCGAAAGGGGCGCGGGCATTTTGCCAAAGGCCGACCTGGACATTACCATTACCCCGCAAGCGGGCGGCCGCATGCTGCGCCTGGAACCGCACGGAGTGCGGGGCGAAGCCTGGTGCGCCGTCCTGGCTACGGGAGCATGAGAAAAAACATGGGTTGGGGGTTGCGCCTTCGGGCGCTGTTGGCCGGGTTGTTCATCCTGCTGGCGCTGGGCGCCGGCGAGGTTCTTGCCGCCGCGCAAATCACGCAGATCAAGAGCGTGCGCCTGTGGCGCGCGCCGGACAACACGCGCCTGGTGTTCGACCTGTCCGGCCCGGTGCAGCACAGCCTGTTCACCCTCAGCGCGCCGAACCGCATCGTCATCGACCTCAATGGCGCGCAGCTGAGCACCGCGCTGAACCAGCTCAAGCTGAAGAACACCCCGATCACCTCGGTGCGCTCGGCGCAGCGTTCGCCCACCGACCTGCGCCTGGTGCTGGACCTGTCCGCCCAGGTGACGCCCAAGAGTTTCGTCCTGCCGCCCAACCAGCAGTACGGCAACCGCCTGGTGGTGGACCTCTACGACCAGGGCGCGGACATCACCCCCGACGTGCCCGCCACGCCCACGCCGAACCAGCCGGCCACCCCGGTGACGCCGACGCAGCCGGTGGCCAAGGCGCCGGTGCCGGCCGGCGGCAAGCGCGACATCATCATCGCCATCGACGCCGGCCACGGCGGCGAGGACCCGGGCGCCTCCGGCCCGAACGGCCTGCACGAGAAGAACATCACCCTGTCGATCGCCCGCGAACTGCAGCGGCAGATCAACCAGATGAAGGGCTTCCGCGCCGAGCTGACGCGCACCGGCGACTACTTCATCCCGCTGCGCGGGCGTACCGCCATCGCGCGCAAGAAGGGCGCCGACCTGTTCGTCTCCATCCACGCCGACGCCGCGCCCAGCCGCAGTGCCTTCGGCGCCTCGGTGTTCGCCCTCTCCGACCGCGGCGCCACCTCCGAGACCGCGCGCTGGCTGGCCGACAGCGAAAACCGTTCCGACCTGATCGGCGGCGACGGCAGCGTCAGCCTCGACGACAAGGACCACATGCTCGCCGGCGTGCTGCTCGACCTGTCGATGACCGCCACCATGTCCTCCAGCCTGGACGTCGGGCACAAGGTGCTGACCAACGTCGGCCGCGTCACCTCGCTGCACAAGAACCGCGTCGAGCAGGCCGGCTTCATGGTGCTGAAGTCGCCGGACATCCCGTCGATCCTGGTGGAGACCGGCTTCATCTCCAACCCCGGCGAGTCGCGGAAGCTCAACAGCGCCTCGCACCAGCAGGCCCTGGCCCGCTCCATCGCCGCCGGCGTGCGCCAGTACTTCGTGCAGACGCCGCCGCCGGGCACCTACATCGCCTCGCTGCGCGACGGCGGGCAGATTTCCAGCGGGCCGCGCCAGCACGTGGTGCGCGCCGGCGAGAGCCTGTCGATGATCGCCGCGCGCTACGACGTGAGCATGGCCACCCTGCGCAGCACCAACAACCTGAAGACCGATAGCGTGCGCATCGGCCAGGTGCTGAACATCCCCGCGACCTCCCTGGCGGCGCAGCAATGAACGATTCACGCCGCATCCAGTTGCTCAGCCCGCGGCTGGCCAACCAGATCGCCGCCGGCGAGGTGGTCGAGCGCCCGGCCTCGGTGATCAAGGAGCTGCTGGAGAACTGCCTGGACGCCGGCGCCCGGCGCATCGACGTCGAGGTGGAGCAGGGCGGCATCAAGCTGCTGCGGGTACGCGACGACGGCGGCGGCATTCCTGCCGACGACCTGCCGCTGGCCCTGGCGCGCCACGCCACCAGCAAGATCCGCGAGCTGGAAGACCTCGAGGCGGTGATGAGCCTGGGCTTCCGCGGCGAGGCCCTGGCCTCGATCAGCTCGGTGTCGCGGCTGACCATGACCTCGCGCACCGCCGACGCCGAGCAGGCCTGGCAGGTGGAGACCGAGGGCCGCGACATGCAGCCGCGGGTGCAGCCGGCGGCGCATCCGGTGGGCACCAGCGTCGAGGTCCGCGACCTGTTCTTCAACACCCCGGCGCGGCGCAAGTTCCTGCGCGCCGAGAAGACCGAGTTCGACCACCTGCAGGAAGTCATCAAGCGCCTGGCCCTGGCCCGCTTCGACGTGGCCTTCCACCTGCGCCACAACGGCAAGACCGTCTTCAGCCTGCATGAGGCCGCGGACGAGACCGCCCGCGCGCGCCGCGTCGGCGCCGTGTGCGGCCCGGCCTTCCTCGAACAGGCGCTGCCCATCGAGATCGAGCGCAACGGCCTGCACCTGTGGGGCTGGGTCGGCCTGCCGACCTTCTCCCGCAGCCAGCCGGACCTGCAGTACTTCTACGTCAACGGCCGCATGGTGCGCGACAAACTGGTCGCCCACGCGGTGCGCCAGGCCTACCGCGACGTGCTCTACAACGGCCGCCACCCGACCTTCGTGCTGTTCCTGGAGGTCGACCCGGCGACGGTGGACGTCAACGTGCACCCGACCAAGCACGAAGTGCGCTTCCGCGACAGCCGCATGGTCCACGACTTCCTCTACGGCACCCTGCACCGGGCGCTCGCCGAGGTACGCCCGGACGACCAGCTGGCGCCACCGGGGGCTACCTCCCTGACCGTCCCGCGCCCCACCGGGCAGGCCGCCGGGGAATTCGGCCCGCAGGGCGAGATGAGCCTGTCGGACAAGGTGCTGGAGGCCCCGGCCGCAGCGCGTACCTGGAGCGGCTCGGGCGGTTCCTCCGGTTCCGGCGGCGGCTATTCCTACCAGTCGCCGCGTCAGGAAATGCCCCCGGTCGCCGAGGTCCAGGGCGCCTACCGCGCCTATTTCGCGCCGCTGCCGGAACAGGCCGCGACGGCCGCGCCCCAGGCTCTGCCGGAAAGCGCCCAGGATGTCCCGCCGCTGGGCTACGCCCTGGCCCAGCTCAAGGGCATCTACATCCTCGCCGAGAACGCCCACGGCCTGGTGCTGGTGGACATGCATGCGGCCCATGAGCGCATCACCTACGAGCGCCTGAAGGTCGCCATGGACAGCGAAGGCCTGCGCGGCCAGCCGCTGCTGGTGCCCGAATCCCTCGCGGTGAGCGAGCGCGAGGCCGACTGCGCCGAGGAACACGGCGGCTGGTTCAGCCGGCTCGGCTTCGAACTGCAGCGCCTGGGCCCGGAAAGCCTGGCGATCCGCCAGATTCCCGCGCTGCTCAAGCAGGCCGAGGCGACCCAGCTGGTGCGCGACGTGCTCGCCGACCTGCTGGAATACGGCACCAGCGACCGCATCCAGGCGCACCTCAACGAACTGCTCGGGACCATGGCCTGCCACGGCGCGGTGCGCGCCAACCGGCGCCTGACGCTGCCGGAGATGAACGCCCTGCTGCGCGACATGGAAATCACCGAGCGCAGCGGCCAGTGCAACCACGGCCGGCCCACCTGGACGCAGCTGGGCCTGGACGAGCTGGACAAACTCTTCCTGCGCGGGCGCTGAAATAAAGCCAGCGTTAAGCCAAGTGCAGTAAACTGCGCGCCAATCGATTCAGCGCGCGGTTTGCGCGCGCCCGTTCTGCCGAAGAGTTGCCGATGTCCTCCCTGCCTCCCGCCATCTTCCTCATGGGCCCGACCGCCGCCGGCAAGACCGACCTGGCGCTGGAGCTGGCGCGGCTGCTGCCCATCGAGCTGGTCAGCGTCGACTCGGCGCTGGTCTACCGCGGCATGGACATCGGCACGGCCAAGCCCTCGAAGGACATCCTGGCCGAATTCCCGCACCGCCTGATCGACATCCGCGATCCGGCCGAAAGCTATTCGGCGGCGGAATTCCGCGCCGACGCCCTGGCGGCCATGGCCGAGATCACCGCGGCGGGGCGCATCCCCCTGTTGGTCGGCGGCACCATGTTGTATTTCAAGGCATTGCTGGAAGGTATGGCGGACATGCCCAGCGCCGATCCGGCGGTGCGCGCCGAACTGGAAGCCTGGGCCGCGGCCGAGGGCTGGGCGGCGCTGCATGCCGAATTGCAGCGGGTCGACCCGGAATCGGCGGCGCGCATCCACCCCAACGATCCGCAACGCCTGGTCAGGGCGCTGGAAGTGCAACGCGTCAGCGGCTTGTCGATGAGCGACCACCGCCGGCGCCAGGCGGCTGAAAATGCCGGTGCCAGCGCGCCAGGCGCGGCGCAATTACCGTATACTGTGGCGCAACTGGCGATTGCACCTCAGCAGCGCCAGGTACTGCACGCGCGAATCGCGCAACGTTTTCGTCAGATGCTGGAACAGGGCTTCATCGCCGAGGTCGAAGCACTTCGCGCGAGAGACGACTTGCACGCCGCTCTGCCATCCATTCGTGCCGTGGGCTACCGACAGGTATGGGAATACCTCGAGGGCAAACTGTCCTACGCTGAGATGGAGGAGCGCGGCGTGATTGCCACCCGGCAACTAGCCAAGCGCCAGTTCACCTGGCTGCGCAGCTGGGGCCATCTACACTGGTTGGACAGTCTGGCAGGCGACAATCTGCCGCGTGCCTTGAAATATCTTGAGGCGGTCTCCATATAGGTTCGAGACCATAATTCAGCCGTCTATCCTTGGGGTTACCGACGGCAACAAGCCATTCGACTACTACTAAATCTATTGATTCCCTAAAGGAGTGCGGCATATGTCAAAAGGGCATTCGCTACAAGACCCTTACCTGAATACCCTGCGAAAAGAACGCGTACCGGTCTCCATCTACCTGGTGAACGGTATCAAGCTGCAAGGTCAGATCGAATCCTTCGACCAGTTCGTGATTTTGCTGAAGAACACTGTCAGCCAGATGGTCTACAAGCACGCCATTTCCACCGTCGTGCCCAGCCGTCCGGTGCGTCTGCCCAGCGGCGATCAACCGGCCGAGCCGGGCAACGCTTGACGGTAGCCCGCCTTGTTCTTTGAGCGCCCGGGTGGTGGGGAACGGGCCATTCTGGTCCATCTGGAAGGTCAGGACCCCGAGGCGCGCGAAGACCCGCAGGAATTCCAGGAGCTGGCCCGTTCGGCGGGCGCGGAGTCGGTGGCATTCGTCAACGTTTCGCGCCATCAGCCGTCGGCCAAGTTCCTGATCGGCAGTGGCAAGGTCGATGAGCTGCGCGACCTGGTGCAAGTCCAGGACGTCGAGCTGATCATCTTCAACCACACCCTCACGCCCAGCCAGGAACGCAACCTCGAACGCGTCCTCGAATGCCGGGTGCTCGACCGTACCGGTCTGATTCTCGACATCTTCGCCCAGCGCGCCCGCACCCATGAGGGCAAGCTGCAGGTGGAGCTGGCGCAGCTCGAACACATGAGCACGCGCCTGGTGCGCGGCTGGACCCACCTGGAAAGGCAGAAGGGCGGTATCGGCCTGCGCGGTCCCGGTGAAACCCAGCTGGAAACCGACCGCCGCCTGCTGCGCGCCCGCATCCGCCAGATCAAGCAGCGCCTGGAGAAGGTCCGCAGCCAGCGCGAACAGGCCCGCCGTGGCCGGCGCCGGGCGGAAATCCCCTCGGTTTCCCTGGTCGGCTACACCAACGCCGGCAAGTCCACGCTGTTCAACGCCCTGACCACTTCCGAGGTCTATGCGGCCAACCAGCTGTTCGCCACCCTCGACCCGACCCTGCGCCGGCTCGAGCTGGAGGACGTCGGCCCGGTCGTGCTGGCCGATACCGTGGGTTTCATCCGCCACCTGCCGCACAAGCTGGTCGAGGCCTTCCGCGCTACGCTGGAAGAGTCGAGCAACGCCGACCTGCTGCTGCACGTGATCGATGCCCACGAGCCGGAGCGCGACGCGCAGGTGGAGCAGGTGCACGCGGTGCTGACCGAGATCGGCGCCAACGAGCTGCCGATGCTCGAGGTGTACAACAAGATCGACCTGCTGCCGGACATGGACGCGCGAATCCAGCGCGACGAGAGCGGCAAGCCGGTGCGGGTCTGGCTCTCCGCCCGAGACGGGCGCGGGCTGGAACTGCTGGAAAAGGCGGTGGCCGAGCTGCTGGGCGACGACCTGTTCGTCGGCACGCTCTGCCTGCCGCAGCGCCTGGGGCGCCTGCGCGCGCAGTTCTTCGAGCTGGGCGCGGTGCAGTCCGAGGACCACGACGAGCAGGGACGCGCCGTTTTGCAGGTTCGCCTGCCGCGTGTCGAGTTGAACCGCCTGGTCAGCCGCGAGGGATGGCAGCCGGCGGAGTTCATTGCGCAACACACTTTGCAATAAAGCCCGGAACGGTGCTTTTGGCACCGGGCGGGGCATTCGGTAGCATGGGTGGTCGCGCCGCTGGCGCGTTTCGCGTTACTAGATGGAGAGCGCTATGGCTTGGAATGAGCCGGGTGACAACTCGAACAAGAACGATCAGGACCCCTGGGGTGGGCGCCGTGGCGGCGGCCGCCAGGGCCCTCCGGATCTCGATGAGGCCTTCCGCAAGCTGCAGGACAGCCTCAATCGCATCTTCGGCGGCAAGAAACCGCGCGGCGGCAGCCCCGTCGGCGGCAAGGGCGGTGGCCTGGGCCTGTTCGGCATCGGCCTGGCCGTGCTCGCCGTGCTCTGGCTGTACAACGCCATCTACGTGGTGGACGAGCAGGAGCAGGCGGTGATCCTGCGCATGGGCAAGTACTACGACACCGTGGGCCCGGGCCTGAACTTCTACTTCCCGCCGATCGACAGGAAGTTCCAGGAGAACGTCACCCGCGAGCGTGCCTACAGCAAGCAGGGGCAGATGCTCACCGAGGACGAGAACATCGTCGAGGTCCCGCTGACCGTGCAGTACAAGGTCAGCAACCTGAAGGACTTCGTGCTCAACGTCGACCAGCCCGAGGTCAGCCTGCAGCACGCCACCGAGAGCGCCCTGCGCCACGTGGCCGGCTCCACCACCATGGACCAGATCCTCACCGAGGGCCGCGAACAGATGGCCACCGAGGTGCGCGATCGCCTGCAGCGCTTCCTGGACACCTACAAGACCGGTATCACCGTGACCCAGGTGAACATCCAGAGCGCCGCCGCCCCGCGCGAGGTGCAGGAAGCCTTCGACGACGTGATCCGTGCCCGCGAAGACGAACAGCGCGAGAAGAACCAGGCCGAAGCCTACGCCAACGGCGTGGTGCCCGAAGCCCGCGGCCAGGCCCAGCGCATCATCGAGGAAGCCAACGGCTACCGCGACGAGGTGGTTGCCCGAGCCGAGGGTGAGGCCGACCGCTTCAGCAAGCTGGCCGGCGAATACCGCAAGGCGCCGGAGGTCACCCGCGAGCGCCTGTACCTGGACACTATGCAGGAGGTCCTGTCGCAGAGCAGCAAGGTGCTGGTCACCGGGCAGCAGGGGCAGAACAACCTGATCTACCTGCCGCTGGACAAGATGATCGACGGCCGTGGCTCGGCAACGCCGGGCAGCGGCGCGGCGGGTACGACGAGCAGCACGCCGGACATCGGCTCGCGGGTCGCCAGCGACCTGCAGCAACGTGACCTGCGCACCAGGGAGAGCCGCTGATGAGTAACAAGTCCCTGATCGCCCTGATCGCCGCCGTGGTGGCTGCCGTGGCGCTGTGGAGCAGCATCTACGTGGTGCAGCAGACCGAGCGCGCGGTGCTGCTGCGCTTCGGCCGCGTGGTCGAGTCGGACGTGCAGCCCGGCCTGCACTTCAAGATTCCCTACGTCAACCAGGTGCGCAAGTTCGACGGCCGCCTGCTGACCCTGGACTCGCCGACCCAGCGTTTCCTCACCCTGGAGAAGAAGGCAGTGATGGTCGACGCCTACGCCAAGTGGCGTGTGGCCGATGCCGAGCGCTTCTATACCGCGACCTCGGGCCTCAAGCAGATCGCCGACGAGCGCCTGTCGCGGCGCCTGGAAGCCGGCCTGCGCGACCAGTTCGGCAAGCGCACCCTGCACGAGGTGGTGTCCGGCGAGCGCGACGCATTGATGGGCGACATCACCGCGTCGCTCAATCGCATGGCGCAGAAGGAGCTGGGCATCGAGGTCATCGACGTGCGCGTCAAGGCCATCGACCTGCCGAAGGAAGTCAACCGCAGCGTGTTCGAGCGCATGAGCACCGAGCGCGAGCGCGAGGCCCGCGAGCACCGTGCCAAGGGCCGCGAACTGGCCGAGGGTATTCGCGCCGACGCCGACCGCCAGCGCCGCGTGCTGTTGGCCGAGGCCTATCGGCAGTCCGAGGAAACCCGCGGTGAGGGCGACGCCAAGGCGGCGGCGATCTACGCCAAGGCCTACAACCAGGACCCGGAGTTCTATGCCTTCACCCGCAGCCTCAAGGCCTACCGCGACAGCTTCGCCGACAAGAAGGACGTCCTGGTGCTGAGCCCGGACAACGAGTTCTTCCGTTATCTGGAGAAGTCCAAGCCCTGAGTGGGTTCTCCGGCGGGCGGCAGCGCCCGCCGGAGAAAACGTGTTATCATGGGTCAGCCGGGAAATCCCGGCTTTTTTGCGTCCGCGAGATTTATGTACAGAGAGCCATGTGGCAGGAATTCGGCAAAGCGTTCTGTCTGTTGCTGGTGCTGGAGGGCATCCTCCCTTTCCTGTATCCGCGTGGCTGGCGTGAGGCCGTCAGCGGGCTTGGTCGCTTGGACGACCGGCGCCTGCGGCTCATCGGGCTGGGCAGCATGCTGCTCGGCACCGGCCTTCTTTACTGGATTCACTAGATGAATTGCCGCCCGGCTGAAAGGGGAGAGGCGACATGGCAACGGTAGACCGCTGGCTGCTGCCAGATGGGATCGAAGAAGTGCTGCCACCTGAGGCGGCGCGCGTCGAAGCAGCCCGCCGTCAGGTGCTGGACCTGTTCCAGCGCTGGGGTTACGAGTTCGTCGTCACCCCGCACATCGAATATCTGGAGTCCCTGCTGACCGGCGCTGGCCAGGACCTGGACCTGCGCACCTTCAAGGTCACCGACCCGGCCTCGGGCCGGCTCATGGGCTTCCGCGCGGACATCACGCCGCAAGTGGCGCGCATGGACGCCCACAGCCTGCGCCGCGAGGGCCCTAACCGCCTGTGCTACGCCGGCAGCGTGCTGCATGCCCGCCCGCGCGCCCTGGCCACCTCGCGCAGCCCGATCCAGCTGGGTGCCGAGCTCTACGGCGACGCCAGCCCGGCGAGCGACGTCGAAGTCATCAGCCTGATGCTCGACATGCTGGCCATGGCCGAGGTGCCGGACGTGCACATGGACCTCGGCCATGTCGGTATCTATCGTGGCCTGGCCCGCGCCGCCGGCCTGTCCGGCGAGGCCGAGCAGGCTCTGTTCGACGCCCTGCAGCGCAAGGCGGTGGATGAAGTCGCCGCGCTCACCGACGGCCTGCCGGCCGAGCTCGCCGGCATGCTTCGCGCCCTGGCCGAGCTGTGCGGCAGCCGTGAGGTGCTGCAGCAGGCCGCCGCAGTGCTGGCCGATGCGCCGGCGGTGGTGAAGGCCGCCCTGGCGGATCTGGTCGTCATCGCCGACGCCCTGGCGCAACGCTTCCCGCAGCTGCCGTTGTATTTCGACCTCGGCGAGCTGCGCGGCTACCACTATCACACGGGGGTGGTGTTCGCCGCCTTCGTGCCCGGCGTCGGCGAGTCCATCGCCCAGGGTGGTCGCTACGACCACATCGGCGCCGACTTCGGTCGTGCGCGGCCGGCCACCGGCTTCTCCACCGACCTGAAGACCCTGGTGACCCTGGGCCAGGTACGGCTGGACGCGCCGGTGCAAGGCATCTGGGCGCCGGCCGAAGGGGCCGGCCTCTGGCAGGCGGTGCAGCAGTTGCGCCGCGACGGGCGGCGCGTGGTTCAGGCGCTGCCCGGGCAGGATGCGGCTTCGGCGCGCGAGGCGGGTTGCGATGCGCAACTGCAGCTGCGCGAAGGCAATTGGCAGGTGGTGCCCTTCTGACCCGTGATCGACGGGCACCGCGAGTTTCCGCCGGCCGAGGCCGGCACCGAATATCCACGATGGGGACAAGTGTTATGGGTAAGAATGTCGTAGTCCTGGGCACCCAATGGGGTGATGAGGGCAAAGGCAAGATCGTCGACTTGCTCACCGACCAGGCTGCTGCCGTGGTTCGTTACCAGGGCGGCCACAACGCCGGCCACACCCTGGTGATCGACGGCGAGAAGACCGTGCTGCACCTGATTCCGTCGGGCATCCTGCGCGAAGGCGTGCAGTGCCTGATCGGCAACGGCGTGGTGCTGGCGCCCGACGCGCTGATGCGCGAGATCGCCAAGCTGGAGGAGAAGGGCGTACCGGTGCGCGAGCGCCTGCGCATCAGCCCGTCCTGCCCGCTGATCCTGTCCTTCCACGTCGCCCTCGACCAGGCGCGCGAGAAGGCCCGCGGCGACGCCAAGATCGGCACCACTGGCCGTGGCATCGGCCCGGCCTACGAAGACAAGGTCGCCCGTCGCGGCCTGCGCGTGGCCGACCTGTTCCACCGCGAGCGCTTCGCCGCCAAGCTGGGCGAACTGCTGGACTACCACAACTTCGTCCTGCAGAACTACTACAAGGAGCCGGCGGTCGACTTCCAGAAGACCCTCGACGAGTGCATGGGCTACGCCGAGCAGCTCAAGCCGCTGCTGGCCGACGTCACCAGCACCCTGCACGACCTGCGTCGCGCCAGCCAGAACATCATGTTCGAAGGCGCCCAGGGCTCGCTGCTGGACATCGACCACGGCACCTACCCGTTCGTCACCAGCTCCAACACCACCGCCGGCGGCACCGCCACCGGCTCCGGTTTCGGCCCGCTGTTCCTGGACTACATCCTCGGCATCACCAAGGCCTACACCACCCGCGTCGGTTCCGGCCCGTTCCCGACCGAGCTGTTCGACGAAGTGGGCGCCTACCTGGCGAAGAAAGGCCACGAGTTCGGCGCCACCACCGGCCGTGCCCGCCGTTGCGGCTGGTTCGACGCCGTGATCCTGCGTCGCGCCATCGAGATCAACAGCCTGTCCGGCCTGTGCCTGACCAAGCTGGACGTCCTCGACGGCCTGCAGACCGTGCGCATCTGCACCGGCTACAAGAACGCCGCCGGCGAACTGCTGACCGACGCGCCGACCGACGCCGACAGCTACATCGGCCTGCAGCCGGTGTACGAAGACCTGCCGGGCTGGAGCGAATCCACCGTCGGCGCCAAGACCCTGGAAGCCCTGCCGGCCAACGCCCGCGCCTACATCAAGCGCATCGAGGAGCTGGTCGGTGCGCCCATCGACATCATCTCCACCGGCCCGGACCGCAACGAGACCATCGTCCTGCGCCATCCGTTCGGCTGATCCGTCGCGGCGCTAGCCGCTGCGAAGGGTGTGAAAAGCCGCTTCTCCTGATGGGGAAGCGGCTTTTTCGTTTGGGGCTGGGGCTCTTCGTAGGAGCGGGCCCTGCCCGCGATTCGCGCGCAGGGCGCGCTCCTACAGGGGAATGGCGTGGGTGGGGTTGCGTAGGAGCGGATCTTATCCGCGATTCGCGCCGGTATGTCCGGTTATCGCGGACGGAGTCCGCTCCTACGGCCGTGCTTCCCGGGAACCGTTGGCGTTGTACCCTCCGGAGGGCCTGAAATTGTAGGAGCGAGCTTGCTCGCGAACCGTGCCAGCCGCACTGCAACTGCCGGGAAATTCCGTTCGCGAGCAAGAACCAGGCGTCCCCCTCGCTCCTACAAAAAGTAATCTCTCCCAATCAGTCGGCCAATGGCCACCCCAACGGCACGCCCCTTGCTGGCAAATGGCATCGGCGCATCCCGCGCCAGTATTCCGTTACCCGAGGAGGCACTCCGTGTCCGCCGTCCTTTCGCTGTTGCGCAGCCGCCTGCTGCGCCCCGTGTTCATCGCCCTGGGCCTGGCGCTGCTGGCGCAGTTGCTGATCGCCCTGTGGCTCACCCGCAGTACCGTGGACCAGCTGGTGGCCGACCTGGGCGAACGCCTGGGCGGCCAGTCGCAGCGCCTGGCCGGCGAGTTGGAGCGCGCCGGTGGCGAGCTCAGTTCAGGGCTCACCGAGCTGTCCGCGCGAACCCGCGAACGCCTCGGCGCCGCCTTGTCGGCGCGGCTGGAGGAGGAGCGCGGCGAAACCCGTCAAAGCCTCGAACAGAGCCTGCGGCAGTCCGCCGACCAGCTTGCCCAACTGCTTGCCGCGGTGGCGCCCAAGGCCATGTGGGACAACGACGTACCGACGCTCTCCGAGTACGCCCGGCGCGCCCAGGCCAACCCCAACGTGCTCTTCGTGGTCTACGACGATGCCCAGGGGCAGCACCTGACGCGCTACCTCAACCGCGAGGACCCGCGCATCCAGGCGCTGCTCGCCAAGGGCCAGGCTGAGCGCGCCCTGGACAAGGTGCTGGAAGCGGCCGCCCACGACGACTCGGTGATCCTCTCCAGCGTGCCCATCAGCCCCAACGGCGTGGTGATCGGTACCGTGCGCCTGGGTATTTCCACGGCCGAAGTGGAGAAGCAGGTGCAGGCTCTGGACAAGCGCTTCTCCGCCCTGATCGCCAGTGGCGACCAACTGGTGGCCGACAGCCTGGCCGGCGCCGCCGCCGACAGCAACAAGGCGCTGAGCGCCCGTCTGCAGGCGGCGCAGCAGGCGGCCGCCGAGATGAGCCAGGGTGCGCAGGGCGCGGTGGAGGCTTCCGCCGGTAGCCTGCGTTGGCACATCGGCCTGGGGCTGCTGCTGGTCGGCCTGGGCGTACTGCTGGTGCTGGCTTTGGTGCTCGGGCGGCGAGTGGTGAATCGCCTGCGCCTGTTGATCGATGCACTCGACGACCTGGCGGCTGGGGAGGGCGACCTGACCCGCCGCGTGCGCCTGGACAGCAATGATGAAGTGGGCGAGATGGCGACCGCGGTGAACCGCTTCGTCGACAAGCTGCAGCCCATCGTCCGCGAGGCGGGGCAGGTGGCGCAGCGCACCGGCAGCGAGATCGCCGCCCTGGCCTCACGCAGCGCCAGCGCCGAGGCGGCCGCCGATCGCCAGCGCAACGAAGTGGCCGGCAGCCTGGAGGCGCTCGCCGGCATGGCCGCCGAAGCCCAGCTGGAAAGCCAGGCCATGCAGGAGGCGCTGGAGCGCGTGGCGTCCATCCGCAAGGCGGCTGACGACAACGCGGCCATCGCCCGGCGCGTCGGCGGCCTCATCGAAACCCTGGAGTCCCGCGTGCAGAGCGGCGCCGGGGTGATCGAGAAGCTGGCGCAGCAGAGCGAACAGATCGAAGTGGTGCTCTCGGTGATCCACGGCATCGCCGAACAGACCAACCTGCTGGCGCTCAATGCCGCCATCGAGGCGGCGCGGGCCGGCGAGAGCGGCCGCGGCTTCGCCGTGGTGGCCGACGAGGTACGGGCGCTGGCGAGCAAGACGCAGCAGTCCACTGGCGACATACAAACGCATATCGATGCCTTGCAGCGTGGCGCGCGCGAGGCGGTGGAAGCCATCGGCCAGGCCCGCGAGCAGGCAGTGCAGGGGTTGGCCGCGCTACACGACAGCGAGCGCCTGCAGCGTGAAGTGCAGCGGGCCGTGGAGGAAGTGCATGGCGCCATCGAGTCGGCGGCCCATGCCGCCGAGCAGCAGGCCGCCGGTGCGGTCGCGGTGCGCGGGCGCGTCGAGGTGATCCACGCCGAGGCGGGACGCGCCGCGGAAGCCGTCGCCGCCACCGCCAGCAGCGGGCGCGTGCTGGACGGCCTGGCGGCGCAGCTGCGCGCCAGCCTGGGGCAGTTCAAGGCATGAGGGGAGAAGGGCCGGGCGTTTCGTCCGGCCCGCTCCTGCGAACGACGGAAACGAAAAAGCCGAGCAGTGCTCGGCTTTTTCGCTTGAAGATGGTGCCCAGGAGAAGACTCGAACTTCCACGGTGTTGCCACCGCTAGGACCTGAACCTAGTGCGTCTACCAATTCCGCCACCTGGGCATGCTTTTCAGCACGGGGTGCGATGATCGCTCATCGTCTTGCGGTAATGCAACCTTTCGGTCGCTTCGGCGTCTCAATGTCCGGTTATCAGGGTTCCGAACCGCCGCGATACAGCCAGGGGCTCTATCGTGAAATAAGTGGTGCCCAGGAGAAGACTCGAACTTCCACGGTGTTGCCACCGCTAGGACCTGAACCTAGTGCGTCTACCAATTCCGCCACCTGGGCACTGGATGCGATGATTGCTCATCGTTTCCGTGTTACAACGTCGCAGTGACGCTGTGGGCGCGAACTATACGGAGCAGGCTTTGGCTTGTAAACCCCTGATGCGATAAAAAATTTATTCTTGGTCGAAGCTGACCGACGAGCGGATTTCGCGCTTCAATAAGCACATGACACTTACATTTATATAGACGATAAGGTGATCTCACCCTGATGGCCGATTGGCAAAACCTCGATCCCGAGGCCGCCCGCGAAGCGGAAAAATACGAAAACCCCATCCCCAGCCGCGAACTGATCCTGGCGCACCTCGCCGAACGCGGCGCGCCGGCGACCCGCGCGCAACTACTGGAAGAGCTCGGCCTGTCCGGCGAGGAGCAGGAAGAAGCCCTGCGCCGTCGCCTGCGCGCCATGGAGCGTGACGGCCAGCTCATCTATACCCGCCGCGGCGCCTACGCCCCGGTGGACAAGCTGGACCTGATCCGCGGCCGCATCGCCGGCCACCGCGACGGCTTCGGCTTCCTGATTCCCGACGACGGCAGCGACGACCTGTTCCTCAGCCCGACGCAGATGCGCCTGGTGTTCGACGGCGACCGCGCCCTGGCGCGCGTCTCCGGCTTCGACCGCCGCGGCCGCCGCGAAGGCGCCATCGTCGAAGTCATCGAACGCGCCCATGAGACCCTGGTCGGCCGCTACTTCGAAGAGAGCGGCATCGGCACCGTGGTCGCCGACAACCCGAAGATCCAGCAGGAAGTGCTGATCCCGCCGGGCAAGCATGGCGCGGCCAGGCACAACCAGTTCGTCCAGGTGCGCATCGACCAGTGGCCCAGCGTGCACCGCCAGGCCCAGGGCGAAGTGGTGGAAGTGCTCGGCGACTACATGGCGCCGGGCATGGAAATCGAAGTCGCCCTGCGCAGCTACGACATCCCCCACGTCTGGCCCGAAGGCGTGGAGAAGGAAGCGGCCAAGCTCAAGCCCGAGGTGGCGGACAAGGACAAGGAGAAGCGCGTCGACCTGCGCGCCCTGCCGTTCGTGACCATCGACGGCGAGGACGCCCGCGACTTCGACGACGCCGTCTACGCCGAGAAGCGCAAGGGCGGCGGCTGGAAGCTGTACGTCGCCATCGCCGACGTCTCCCACTACGTGAAGGTGGGCTCGGCGCTGGACGAGGAGGCGGCCAAGCGCGGCAACTCGGTGTATTTCCCCGAGCGCGTCATCCCCATGCTGCCGGAAATCCTCTCCAACGGCCTGTGCTCGCTGAACCCGCTGGTCGACCGCCTGGCCATGGTCTGCGAGATGAACCTGTCCAGGGCCGGCAAGATGACCGGCTACCAGTTCTACGAGGCGGTCATCCACTCCCACGCGCGGCTCACCTACACCAAGGTCAGCCAGTACCTGGAGACCCCCGACAGCCCCGAAGCCAAGCGCCTGGCCGAGCAACTGCCGGGCGTGGTGCCGCACCTGAACACCCTGTATGACCTGTACAAGGTGCTGCTGGCGGCGCGCCACGTGCGTGGCGCCATCGACTTCGAGACCCAGGAGACGCGCATCGTCTTCGGCGCCGACCGCAAGATCTCGGAGATCCGCCCGACCCAGCGCAACGACGCGCACAAGCTGATCGAGGAATGCATGCTGGCGGCCAACGTGGCCACCGCCAGGTTCCTCGAGAAGCTGGAAATCCCCGCGCTGTACCGCGTCCACGACGGCCCGCCGCAGGAGAAGCTGAACAACCTGCGGCAGTTCCTCGGCGAACTGGGCCTGGCCCTCTACCGCGGCAAGGGCGAGCCGACCCCCGGCGACTACCAGGCGCTGCTCGAATCCATCCAGGGCCGCCCGGACTTCCAGCTGATCCAGACGGTGATGCTGCGCTCGCTGAGCCAGGCGGTGTACAGCCCGGAGAACCACGGCCACTTCGGCCTGAACTACGAGGCCTACACCCACTTCACCTCGCCGATCCGCCGCTACCCGGACCTGCTGGTGCACCGCGCCATCCGCAGCGTGATCCGCTCCAAGCGCGAAACCGACCTGGTGCAGCGCGCCGGCGCCGCCGCGATGGCCAAGGCGCGCATCTACCCCTATGACGAGCCGCGCCTGGAGCAGCTCGGCGAGCAATGCTCGATGACCGAGCGGCGCGCCGACGAGGCCACCCGCGACGTCACCAACTGGCTGAAGTGCGAATACATGCGCGACCGCGTCGGCGAGACCTTCGACGGCGTGATCACCGCGGTCACCGGCTTCGGCATCTTCGTCGAGCTGACCGACATCTATGTCGAGGGCCTGGTGCACGTCACCGCGCTGCCCGGCGACTACTACCACTTCGACGCCGTGCACCACCGCCTGGCCGGCGAGCGTACCGGGCGCAGCTTCCGCCTCGGCGACATCACCCAGGTGGTGGTGGCGCGGGTCGACCTGGACGAGCGCAAGATCGACTTCGAGCTGGCCGAAAACGCGCTCAGCGCGCCCATCGGCCGCAAGAAGCGCGGCGACAAGGCCGAGACGGCCAAGCCCGGCAAGCCTGCCAAGGCGGCCGCCAAGCCGGCCAGGGCCAAGGGCCAGCCGCGCGAGCTGCAGCTGGAAGTGCCGGAGCCGCCGCTGCCCGTGGCGCCGCCGCGCAAGCGCAAGGTCGGTGTGGTCCAGGCGTTGCCCTCGGTGGCGCCGGAGATGCTCGCCAAGGCCGACGAGATGCTCGGCAACACCGATGTGAACAGAAGCCGCGCGCTGAAGCAGGCGCTGCTCGACGAAGCCAAGGTGGGCGGCAAGCGGCCGCCGGCCAAGGCCCAGGGCAAGCCGGCGAAGAACGCCAAGGCCGCTGCGGAGAAGCCGCGCAAGCCGTCGAAGCAGAAAGCCAAGGCCGCCAAGCCGAGCAAGCACCGCAAGGGCCCGTCCAAGCCCAAGGCGGAGGGCGCCGCGGCAGGCAAGCCTAAGGCCAAGCCATGAGCCAGTGGGAAAAGGTCTACGGCGTGCACGCCGTGGAGGCGCTGCTGCGCCATCATCCCAAGCGCGTCAAGCAGTTGTGGCTGGCCGAGGGGCGACACGACCCGCGGGTCCAGGCGCTGGTGGAGCTGGCCGGGCAGACGCGGGTGCCGGTGGGCACCCGTGAGCGCAAGGAACTCGACGAGTGGGCCGAGGGCGTGCACCAGGGCGTGGTCGCCGAGGTCAGCCCGAGCCAGGTGTGGGGCGAGAACATGCTCGAGGAACTGCTCGAGCGCACCCCGGGGCCGGCCTTGCTGCTGGCCCTGGACGGCGTCACCGACCCGCACAACCTCGGCGCCTGCCTGCGCACCGCCGATGCCGCCGGCGCGCTGGCGGTGATAGTGCCGAAGGACAAGTCGGCGACCCTCAACGCCACCGTGCGCAAGGTCGCCTGCGGCGCCGCCGAGGTGATCCCGCTGGTGGCCGTGACCAACCTCGCGCGCACCCTGGAAAAGCTCCAGCAGCGCGGCCTGTGGGTGGTCGGCACGGCTGGCGAGGCGACCCAGACCCTCTACGAACTGGACCTCACCGGGCCCACCGTGCTGGTCATGGGCGCCGAAGGCAAGGGCATGCGCCGCCTGACCCGCGAGCACTGCGACTACCTGGCCAAGCTGCCCATGGGCGGCAGCGTCAGCAGCCTGAACGTGTCGGTGGCCACCGGCGTGTGCCTGTTCGAGATCGTTCGCCAGCGCCAGGCGAAACAGGCCTAAGAACCCCGTAGGAGCGAGCTTGCTCGCGAACCAAATCCGGCACCGTGCCCGCCCGGTTCGCGAGCAGGCTCGCTCCTGCGAAGAGCCCCCAGCGCGGTCTGCAGGACAGTTGGAGCCATAGGAGAAATGCCGTCGTAGGATGGGTTGAGCGAAGCGATACCCATCGCCATGGCCGCATGGGTTTCGCAAGCCCGACCCATCCTGCGAAGAGCCTCTGCCGCCCCCCGCCAGCAATTGCTCAAATATTCATCAATTGCCTTGCGCCGCCTTCCCCCCTTCTCTAGAATGTCGCCCCTTGCCGTCCGGGCAGGCGCTCACGCGTCCACCCGCCGGCAAGTCAAAAAGACATTCACTCCTTGCCTGACCGCATCGTCGGCAGGCTGCAACCCGTAAGGAGCATTTATGCGTCATTACGAAATCGTGTTCCTGGTTCACCCGGACCAGAGCGAACAAGTCGGTGGCATGGTCGAGCGTTACACCAAGGTCATCGAAGAAGACGGCGGCAAGGTTCACCGCCTGGAAGACTGGGGCCGTCGTCAGCTGGCTTACGCCATCAACAACGTGCACAAGGCTCACTACGTTCTGCTGAACGTCGAGTGCAGCGCCAAGGCCCTGGCCGAACTGGAAGACAACTTCCGCTACAACGACGCCGTCATCCGTAACCTGGTGATCCGTCGCGACGAAGCCGTTACCGGCCAGTCCGAAATGCTGAAGGCCGAAGAGAGCCGCAACGAGCGCCGCGAGCGCCGTGAGCGTCCTGACTCCAACGAAAACGAGTCCGCTGACGGCGAAGACAGCCGCGACAGCGCCGACGAGTAATCCCGGACAGTATTGAGGAGCCGATAACATGGCACGTTTCTTCCGTCGTCGTAAGTTCTGCCGTTTCACCGCTGAAGGCGTCAAGGAGATCGATTACAAAGATCTCAACACCCTGAAGGCCTACGTTTCCGAAACCGGCAAGATCGTTCCGAGCCGCATCACCGGCACCAAGGCCAAGTACCAGCGTCAGCTGTCGACCGCCATCAAGCGCGCTCGCTACCTGGCCCTGCTTCCCTACACCGACAGCCACGGCCGTTGATCGGGCAGTCGACGTAGCCTTGATGGATAGATCGCATGCGCGCATTGGCTGAATTCGTCATGCGAGGCCGCATGCAGGCGACCCTGGTGGTCGTCGCAGCCGCGGTACTGCAGCCGTTCTTCTGGCTCGGTGCCGCCGCCGGCAGCCTGGTGCTGCTGCGCCGAGGAACCGGCGATGCCATTGGCATCCTGGCCTGGGCGCTGCTCCCGGCCCTGGCCTGGTGGTACCTGGGCGACCCTACGGTCACCCTGGTGATGCTGGGTTCGGCGGTCCTGGCGCAGGTGTTGCGCACCAGCATGTCCTGGAATCGGGTCATGCTGGCCAGTGTGGTGTTGGGCGTGTTCTACGTGCTGCTGTTGAGCACGGTATCCGCCGGGCTGGTTCAAGGTCTGGCGGAGGCGTTTGGCAAGGTGCTGCCGCAGGTGCTGTCGGAAGCGAAGCTTTCGGCGGACCAGCAGGCCGAGCTGCAAGCGGGGCTGGTGCCGGCCGTTACCGGCCTGCTGGCCGCCTCGCTGCAGGTCATCAGCCTGCTGTGCCTGATGCTGGCGCGCTACTGGCAAGCGGCGCTGTACAACCCGCAAGGGTTCGGCCGCGAGTTCCGCGCGCTGCGCCTGGCGCCGGCGGTGGCCATCGCGCTGCTGCTGGGCGTGCTGGTGGTGCCGCTGCTGGGCCCACAGTTCGCCGTGGTGGCGCCGTTGTGCGCCGTGCCGCTGCTGTTCGCCGGGCTCGCGCTCGGCCATGGGCTGGTCGCGCTGAAACGCCTGCCGGGGTTCTGGCTGGTGCTGTTGTACGGCCTGGCGCTGATGCTGGGGAATGTGATCTGTCTGGTTGCTGTCGTCGATAGTCTGTTTGATTTTCGTGGTCGCCTGGTACGTCGCCAGGGCTCCACGAACGGTGAAGGTTAAAAGTTAAGAGGTAAGACTCAAATGGAAGTCATCCTGCTGGAAAAGATCGCCAAACTGGGCAACCTGGGCGACAAACTGAACGTCAAGGGCGGCTACGCCCGTAACTACCTGCTGCCGCAGGGCAAGGCCACCGCTGCCACCCCGGCCAACGTCGCTGCTTTCGAAGAGCGCCGCGCCGAGCTGGAAAAGGCTGCCGCCGCGAAGAAGGCTGACGCCGAAGCTCGCGCCGCCCAACTGGCCGAACTGATCGTCACCATCGGCGCCCACGCCGGCGACGAAGGCAAGCTGTTCGGTTCGATCGGCACCCGCGACATCGCCGAAGCGGTCTCCGCTGCCGGCTACCCGCTGGAAAAGGCCGAAGTGCGCCTGCCCAACGGTGCCCTGCGCACCGTCGGCGAATACGACATCGAAGTGCAACTGCACACCGACGTCGAAGCGACCCTGCACGTGGTCGTCGTCGCCGAGTAAGCGATCCGTCGCTGCGACGCCGTGGACACCTTGCGTGGACGCGGCAGTTCGCTAACATCGGGCACGGTACCGCCTAGCGGTCCGTGCCCTTTGTTTTTCTGCATCCATCCGAGTTTCCTGCGCCGAGCCCATGAACGACATCACCGTCCCCGAGCAATACGACCTGCAAACGGCCACCCTCAAGGTGCCGCCGCATTCGATCGAAGCCGAACAGGCGGTGCTGGGTGGTCTGATGCTCGACAACAACGCCTGGGAGCGCGTGTCGGACGCGGTGTCCGACGGCGACTTCTACCGCCATGACCACCGCCTGATCTTCCGCGCGGTGTACAAGCTCGCCGAAGGCAACCAGCCGATCGACGTGGTGACCCTCTCCGAGCTGCTGGAGCGCGAAGGCCAGCTGTCGCAGGTCGGCGGCCTGGCCTACCTGGCCGAGCTGGCGAAGAACACCCCCTCGGTGGCGAACATCAAGGCCTACGCGCAGATCATCCGCGAGCGCGCCACCCTGCGCCAGCTGATCGGCATCAGCAGCGACATCGCCGACAGCGCCTTCAACCCCGAGGGCCGCAGCGCCAACGAGGTGCTCGACGAGGCCGAGCGGCGCATCTTCGAGATCGCCGAGGCGCGGCCGAAGACCGGCGGCCCGGTGGGCATCGGCGACATCCTGGTGAAGACGATCGACCGGATCGACCACCTGTTCAACACCAACGACGCCTTCACCGGCATCTCCACCGGCTTCACCGACCTCGACGAGAAGACCAGTGGCCTGCAGCCGGCCGACTTGATCATCGTCGCCGGCCGTCCGTCCATGGGCAAGACCACCTTCGCCATGAACCTGGTGGAGAACGCCGTGCTGCGCACCGACAAAGTGGTGCTGGTGTATTCCCTGGAGATGCCCTCGGACTCGATCGTGATGCGTATGCTCTCGTCCCTGGGCCGCATCGACCAGACCAAGGTGCGTTCGGGCAAGCTGGAGGACGACGACTGGCCGCGCCTGACCTCGGCGGTCAACCTGCTCAACGAGCGCAAGCTGTTCATCGACGACACCGCCGGCATCTCGCCCTCGGAAATGCGTGCGCGCACCCGGCGCCTGGCCCGCGAGCACGGCGAGATCGCCCTGATCATGGTGGACTACCTGCAGCTGATGCAGATCCCCGGTTCCTCCGGCGACAACCGCACCAACGAGATCTCCGAGATCTCCCGCTCGCTCAAGGCCCTGGCCAAGGAATTCAACTGCCCGGTGGTGGCGCTGTCGCAGCTCAACCGCTCCCTGGAGCAGCGCCCGAACAAGCGCCCGGTGAACTCCGACCTTCGCGAATCCGGGGCGATCGAGCAGGACGCCGACGTGATCATGTTCGTCTACCGCGACGAGGTGTACCACCCGGAAACCGAGTTCAAGGGCGTGGCCGAAATCATCATCGGCAAGCAGCGTAACGGCCCCATCGGCACCGTGCGCCTGGCCTTCCTCGGCCGCTTCACCCGCTTCGAGAACCTCGCCCCGGGCATGTACAACTTCGAAGACGAATAAAGACGAGTAAGGCTGGAGGCTGTACGTAAGAGCTTGATGCGCAGTGGCCGGGGGTTATGCTGTTTGCCTTCAGCCTTCAGCCTTCAGCCTTCAGCCTTCAGCCTTCAGCCTTCAGCCTTCAGCCTTCAGCCTTCAGCCTTCAGCCTGGACCCCCATG
Organism: Pseudomonas sp. PI1; assembly: GCF_000812405.1. NCBI lineage: Bacteria > Pseudomonadati > Pseudomonadota > Gammaproteobacteria > Pseudomonadales > Pseudomonadaceae > Pseudomonas > Pseudomonas sp. PI1. The sequence goes on along the minus strand of NZ_JWMC01000068.1, from coordinate 26,570 downwards.
CGCCCCCTTATCGCCCATATCGACCTCTCCGCCATCCAGCACAACTACGCCCTGGCCAAGCGCTGCGCGCCGGGCCGCGAGGCGTTCGCCGTGGTCAAGGCCAATGCCTACGGGCATGGCGTGCGCGAGGTGGTGACCGCGCTGCGTGACGAGGCCGACGGCTTCGCCGTGGCCTGCCTGGAGGAGGCCGCCGAGGTCCGCGCGCTGCACGGCACCGCGCGCATCCTGCTGCTGGAAGGCTGCTTCGAGCCGAGCGAGTTCCTGGTGGCCTCGCAACTGCGCCTGGACATCGCCGTGCAGGGCCCGGAGCAACTGGCGACGCTGCTGGCCAGCAACCTGCCGCAGCCGCTCAATGTCTGGCTCAAGCTGGATTCGGGCATGCATCGCCTGGGCTTCTCCGCCGAGGCCCTGCGCGCGGTCTTCCCGAGCCTGCGCGGCGCCCCGCAGGTCGCCGAGCTGAACCTGATGAGCCACTTCGCCTGCGCCGACGAGCGCGGCCATATGCTCACCGAGGACCAGCTGGAATGCTTCCTCGGCCTGCTCGACCTGGACTTCGACCAGCGCTCGCTGGCCAACTCCGCCGCCGTGCTGGGCATCCCGGCGGCGCACATGGACTGGATCCGCCCCGGCATCATGCTCTACGGCGCCTCGCCCTTCGCCGACCTGGGCGCGGCCGAGATGGGCCTGCGCCCGGCCATGAGCCTGCATGCGCAGGTGATGTCCATTCGCGAAGTGGCGGTGGGCGAGAGCGTCGGCTACGGCGCCACCTGGGTGGCCGAACGGCCGTCGCGCATCGGCACCGTCAGTTGTGGCTACGCCGACGGCTACCCACGCCACGCGCCCAGCGGCACGCCAGTGTTGGTCGCCGGCCAGCGCGCGCCGCTGGCCGGCCGGGTGTCCATGGACATGCTGGCGGTGGACCTCACCGACCTGCCCGAAGCCACCGTCGGCGCCCCGGTGGAACTCTGGGGCGCGCAACTGGCGGTGGACGAAGTGGCCGCCCACGCCGGCACCATCGGCTACGAGCTGCTGACCAAGGTCACCGCGCGGGTGCCGCGGCGCTACCGTTAGTTTCAGCCGCCCATGCGCTCGCGCAACTTGCGCAGCGCCGGCGACTCGCCGCCGGTGGCCTCGATGCAGAACTCGGCGTAGGCCTGTTCCAGTTCGCGGTATTGCTGCAGGCCCTGCTCGGTGAACAGATAGCGCCCGGGAATGTCGCGCCACTGCACCGGCGCATCCAGGCTGCCGGCCTCGGCACGGCCGAGCAGATCGTCGAGTTCACGCAGCAATTGCCCTGCGGCCGGGTCGCGCGCCAGGTGCTGCTGCAGGTTGGCCCGCAATGCCCGGGCCTTGGCTTTCAGGGTTTCGGTGTGCATCACTTCTCTGCTCATCGTGGGCTGCTGCCTTAGACCAACCGGTCCGAAGTCTTCAGCGTCTCCAGCCAGAAGTCGCCATTGCCAGCGTCCTCCCCGGCCAGCGCGTAGCTGGCCCGGCCGCTGCCCTTGACCTGGTACAGCGCCTGGTCGGCGGCCTTGTACAGCTTGGCGAACTGCAATGCGTGGCGCGGGTAGATGGCCACGCCGATGCTCGGGGTGACGCTCAGTTCCAGGCGGTCGAAGTGCACCGGCCGCGACAGTTCGCTGAGCAGGCGCACCGCTATCTCCCGGGCGTGGCCTTCGGCGTCGGGGCCGGATACCAGCGCGGCGAATTCGTCGCCGCCCAGGCGCGCCACGCAGTCACTGGAGCGTACGCACTGGCGCAGGCGGTGGCCGACGTGCTGGAGCATGAAGTCGCCGGCGTCGTGGCCGTGGGTGTCATTGATCGGCTTGAAGTGGTCGAGGTCGATCAGCATCAGCGCCAGGCTCTCGCCGTTCTGCTGGGCCTGCTGCAGCGCCTGCTCGGCGTGCTCCACCAGATAGCGGCGGTTGGGCAGCCCGGTGAGCGGGTCGTTGTGCGCGGCATGGCGCAGCTGGGCCTCGCGTTCGAGCAGCAGGCGGTTGCTCTGCGTCAGCTCGGCGGTGCGCGCCGCCACGGCCTGCGCCAGGTCGTTCTGCGCGCTCTGCAGCAGGGTCATGCGCGCGCTCTTCTCGCGGTTGGCCTGCTCCAGGGCCTGGGCCTTCTCGCGCTTGAGTTCCTGGATGCGCGAGGTCAGGGCGAAGGAGAACAGGATGGACTCCATGGCCACCGATACCGGGAACAGGTAGGCGGTGGTCGGCGACGGCTGCACCACGCCCAGGGCGCGCATCACCGAAATGCTCACGCTGGACAGCACCAGGCCGAAGCCCACCAGGTACAGGCGCGCCGGCAGCGAGCCCTGCAGCGAGCGGGTGATGGCCGCGCCGAGTGCCGCCGGGATGCCGACGAAGGTGGTGGTGGCCAGCACCCAGCCGGCCTCGGAGCGGCCGACGAAGACGTTGAGCAGCACCGAGGCGACGTACAGCAGGCAGTTCAGCGTCAGCATGTGGTGCGCCCAGGGCACGTTGCGGCGGGTCTGCAGCAGCGTCTGGGTGAAGCGGGTGACGCACAGGCCCCACAGCGAGGGCAGGGTGATGCGGTTCAGCCACCAGGGCACCGCGTCGCCGGGCCAGAGCAGTTCGAAGGCATGGCCGGTCATGCCCATGCTGAACAGCAGGGCGAAGCCGGTGGTGAGCACGTACCAGAAGTAGGCGCGGTCGCGCAGGCTGAACAGGATGAACAGGTTGTACAGCAGCAGCGCGGCGATCAGCCCGTAGACGCCGCCGAGGAACAGGTTGGTCTCGGCGCGGTGGTCCTGCAGGTCGTCCTGCGACCAGATGCGCAGCGGGAAGGAGTTGCCGGCCGGGTCCAGGCTGCGCAGGTACAGGCGCAGCGGACCTGCGCCGGCGGGCAGGTGGAACACCGGGCGGCGGTAGCTGCGGTCGCGGCCTTCGGCGAAGGGCACCGCCTCGCCCGAACGCAGCTCGCGGTAGCCGCCCTGGCCGTCGGGCAGGTACAGGCGCAGGTCGAGCAGGTTGACCGCGTCCACTTCCAGCCACCAGCCGCCGGGCGGGGTGGCCTGGCGTTCCAGGTCCAGGCGCAGCCACCAGGGGTTGGGGCTCTGGCCGACGCTGGTGCGGCCCTTGGCGGGCACGAAGGCGGCGTCCTGCTCGCGTGCCTGTTGCAGGTCCAGACGTGCGCCCGGGTCTTCCAGCAGCATCAGGCCGTCGTTCAGCCAGCGCCCGCTGGCCCGTTCGTCGAGCACCAGGGGCTGGGCCACGGCGCTGGCGCAACCGAGCAGGAGGAACAACAGACACCACAGATGACGCACGGTTGACACTCCCTGTTCCCGGCCGCTGTGGCCAAGCCTGTTGAGACGGTGGAGCGAGTATAGCCAGTTGCCACTGCGGCGGCGCCGCCAATCGTCCCCGTCCGGCGGTCGCCCGGCGCCGGGAAAAACCCCAGCATCCCGGTCGGAATTGTTCACTTTTTGTGCTATATTCCGCGCCCGCGATTTCGCGACCCTATTCCTAGAGATGCCCCCGGTGCCCGTGATGCAAGCCGCCAAGCCGCTGTTCGACTATCCCAAGTTCTGGGCCGAGTGTTTCGGCCCGGCGCCGTTCCTGCCGATGAGCCGGGAAGAGATGGATCAACTGGGCTGGGACTCCTGCGACATCATCATCGTCACCGGCGATGCCTACGTCGACCATCCGTCCTTCGGCATGGCCATCATCGGCCGCCTGCTGGAAGCCCAGGGCTTCCGCGTGGGCATCATCGCCCAGCCGGACTGGCAGTCGAAAGACGACTTCATGAAGCTGGGCAAGCCGAACCTGTTCTTCGGCGTGGCCGCCGGCAACATGGATTCGATGATCAACCGCTACACCGCCGACCGGAAGATCCGCTCCGACGACGCCTACACCCCCGGCGGCAACGCCGGCAAGCGCCCGGACCGCGCCAGCATGGTCTACAGCCAGCGCTGCCGCGAGGCGTACAAGGGCGTGCCGATCGTGCTCGGCGGCATCGAGGCCTCGCTGCGCCGCATCGCCCACTACGACTACTGGCAGGACAAGGTCCGCCACTCGATCCTGATGGACGCCAAGGCCGACCTCCTGCTGTTCGGCAACGCCGAGCGCGCCGTGGTCGAGGTGGCCCAGCGCCTGTCCGCCGGCGAACCGATCGAGTCGATCACCGACGTGCGCGGCACCGCCTTCGTCCGCCGCGACACCCCCGAGGGCTGGTTCGAGCTGGACTCCACGCGCATCGACCGCCCGGGCAGGATCGACAAGATCATCAACCCCTACGTCAACACCCAGGACACCGCCGTCTGCGCCATCGAGCAGGACAAGGGCCCGCAGGACGACCCCAACGAAGCCAAGGTGGTGCAACTGCTGCCCAACCCGAAGCTGACCCGCGAGCGCACCGTCATCCGCCTGCCGTCCTTCGAGAAGGTGAAGAACGACCCGGTGCTCTACGCCCACGCCAACCGCGTGCTGCACCTGGAGACCAACCCCGGCAACGCCCGGGCCATGGTCCAGCGCCACGGCGAGACCGACGTGTGGTTCAACCCGCCGCCCATCCCGCTGAGCACCGAGGAGATGGATTACGTCTTCGGCCTGCCCTACGCCCGCGTGCCGCACCCGGCCTACGGCGGCGAGAAGATCCCGGCCTACGAGATGATCCGTTTCTCGGTGAACATCATGCGTGGCTGCTTCGGCGGCTGCACCTTCTGCTCGATCACCGAGCACGAAGGGCGGATCATCCAGAACCGCTCGGAAGACTCGATCATCCGCGAGATCGAGGAGATCCGCGACAAGGTGCCGGGCTTCACCGGGGTGATCTCCGACCTCGGCGGGCCGACCGCCAACATGTACCGCATCGCCTGCAAGGACCCGCAGATCGAGAAGCACTGCCGCAAGCCGTCGTGCGTGTTCCCCGGTATCTGCGAGAACCTCAACACCGACCATTCCTCGCTGATCCAGCTGTACCGCCGCGCCCGCGACCTGCCGGGGGTGAAGAAGATCCTCATCGCCTCGGGCCTGCGCTACGACCTGGCGGTGGAGTCGCCGGAGTACGTCCGCGAGCTGGTGACGCACCACGTCGGCGGCTACCTGAAGATCGCCCCGGAGCACACCGAGCAGGGCCCGCTGTCGAAGATGATGAAGCCGGGCATCGGCAGCTACGACCGCTTCAAGCAGATGTTCGAGAAGTTCTCCAAGGAAGCGGGCAAGGAGCAGTACCTGATCCCGTACTTCATCGCCGCGCACCCGGGCACCACCGACGAGGACATGATGAACCTCGCCCTGTGGCTCAAGCGCAACGGCTTCCGCGCCGACCAGGTGCAGGCCTTCTATCCTTCGCCGATGGCCACCGCCACGGCCATGTACCACTCGGGCAAGAACCCGCTGCGCAAGGTCACCTACAAGAGCGACGCGGTGACCATCGTCAAGGGCGAGCGCCATCGCCGCCTGCACAAGGCCTTCCTGCGCTGGCACGACCCGAACAACTGGCCGATGCTGCGCGAGGCGCTCAAGGACATGGGCCGCGCCGACCTGATCGGCAACGGCAAGCACCAACTGATCCCCACCCACCAGCCCGACGCCGACGGCAGCTACCAGAGCGCCCGGCGCAAGAACTCCACCCCGGTGGGCAGCAAGAAGGCCGGCAAGCCGCTGCTGACCCAGCACACCGGCCTGCCGCCCCGCGCCAGCGACGGCTCGCGCCCGTGGAACAAGGGCGAGGAGGGCAAGGCCGCGGCCTACGCCAAGGGCAAGAAGCGCACCACCAAGCGCCAGCCGAACATACCGCGCTGAGTGCATGACCGACGACGGGGCCGCAAGGCCCCGTTTTCGTTTCCGGGGCTGCTTTCGTAGGAGCGAGCTTGCTCGCGAACAGAGTTTCCCGGATACGCCGGCATCAGACCGACCTCCGCACCCTCTCCCCAGCCCTCTCCCTGAAGGGAGAGGGGGCTTGTCCGTGCCGAGAAATGGCCTGGTTTCAGCTGGCAATCTCTGCGCTAGCCAGCTGACTCAGGAATACCAACGCGCACCGAACGGTCCCCTCTCCCTTCAGGGAGAGGGTTAGGGAGAGGGCGCTCTACAGCCCAATCCCCAAAGCCCCCGGGAGGCACGGTTCGCGAGCAAGCTCGCTCCTACAGGAAGGAAGCCGCGTCCGGTCTATTCACCGAAACATTTTGGTACTATAGTTCCAAAATCATAAAAACAAGACCGGAGACCCCGCCATGCGTCGCGCCGCCCTGTCCCTTATCAGCCTCGCCGTGCTCCTGGCCGCCTGCGGCGAGCAGGACAAACCCACCGCCGCGGTCAGCGCGGATTTCCAGAAAGACCTGCAGGCCCGGCTGATCAAGGCCAAGCCCGGTGACGTCATCGCGATCCCCGCCGGCACCTACCACCTCGACCGCGGCCTCAGCCTCAAGGTCGATGGCGTGACCCTCCGCGGCGACGGCATGGACAAGACCATCCTCAGCTTCAAGAACCAGAAGGCCGGCGCCGAAGGCCTGCTGGTGGACGCCTCGGACTTCACCATCGAGAACCTGGCCATCGAGGACAGCAAGGGCGACGCCCTCAAGGTGCTGGGCGGCAAGAACATCGTGATCCGCAACGTGCGCACCGAATGGACCAACGGCCCGGCCACCGAGAACGGCGCCTACGGCCTGTACCCGGTGCAGACCGAGAACGTGCTGCTGGAGGGCAACGTGGCCATCGGCGCCTCGGACGCGGGCATCTACGTCGGCCAGTCGCGCAACGTGGTGGTGCGCAACAACCGCGCCGAGCGCAACGTCGCCGGCATCGAGATCGAGAACACCATCGGCGCCGACGTGTACGACAACGTCGCCACCGGCAACACCGGCGGCATCCTCGTCTTCAACATGCCCAACCTGCAGCAGCCGGGGCGTGGCTCCCGCGTCTACAACAACGAAGTGCAGGGCAACAACCACGACAACTTCGGCCACAAGGGCACGCCGGTGGCCAGCGTCCCGGCCGGCTCCGGGGTGGTGGTCAACTCCAACGACGACGTGGAAATCTTCGACAACAGGATCGGCGACCACAAGACCGCCAACGTCATCATCAGCAGCTACTACAGCACCAACTACTCGGACAAGGCGACGCAGCCGAACTTCGACCCCTACCCCGAGGGCATCTACATCCACGGCAACACCTTCGGCCCCGGCGGCGACAGCCCCGACCACCTGGAGCTGAAGGCGTTGAAGATCGCCAAGTTCGGCCTCAGCGGACGCCTGCCGGACATCCTCTGGGACGGCTACGTGAACCAGAAGAAACTGGTCGACGGCAAGCTGCCGGAGGAGCTGGCCATCTGCATCGACAACGGCGAGGCCGGCATCGTCAACGTCGACGGCCCCAACGGCTACAAGAACATCAGCACCGACATGAGCGGCCACCGCTGCAAGCTCAAGCCGCTGCCGAAGATCGAACAGGCCGGCCTGGGCGAGAAGGGAGGCAAGGCATGACGCGAGCCGCCTGCGCCTGGTTGTCGCTCGCCCTGGCCGTGGCGCTGGCCGGGTGCGGGCAGCAGGCGAAGCCGCGCTACCAGCCCGAGGGCGACGACTACCCGCAGACCTTGAGCGGCTGGGGCATGCTGCGCCTGGGCGGCGGCCACCTCGCGCCTGCGCCCGAGGTGCTGCCCTACGACCTCAACACGCCGCTGTTCACCGACTATGCGCACAAGCTGCGCACTGTGTGGATGCCCGAGGGGCAGGCGGCGAAATACGCCGAGGGCCACTTCGACTACCCGCTGGGCACGGTGCTGACCAAGACCTTCTACTACCCCACCGACGGCAAGGGCCAACTGCTGGAGAACGCGCAGGACGACCGTGACCCGCAGCAGGGCCTGGACCTGGCCAGGGTGCGCCTGGTCGAGACCCGCGTGCTGGTGAAGCAGAGGGACGGCTGGACGGCGTTGCCCTACGTGTGGGACGCCGAGCAGAAGGAAGCGCACCTGGAGCTGGCCGGCGACAGCCAGGCCCTGGAGCTGCAGGATGCGGCCGGGCAGAAGGTGGCCTTTACCTACATGGTGCCGGACGCCAACCAGTGCTCCGAATGCCACGCCGAGACCAAGGGCGCCGGCATTGCCCCGCTGGGCCCCAAGGCCCGCCACCTGAACAAGGACTTCGCCTACGCCGAGGGTAGCGACAACCAGTTGCGCCACTGGCAGGCACGCGGTTTTCTGCAGGGAGTGCCAGAGCTGGTGCAGGTGCCGCAGAACGCCCTGTGGGGCCATCCGCGTGAGGGCGAGAGCCTGGAAAAGCAGGCGCGCAGCTATCTCGACGCCAACTGCGGTCATTGCCACAACCCGAAGGGGGCGGCGCGTACGTCGGGGCTGTATATCGATGCCAGTGCCGAGTTGGGGGTGAACTACGGGTTCTGCAAGCAGCCGGTGGCGGCGGGCAATGGTACCGGCGGGCGTCGCGAGGACATTCATCCGGGACATCCGGAGCTGTCGGTGCTGACCTACCGCGTCGGGAGCGACAAGCCTGGGGAGATGATGCCGGAGCTGGGGCGGGCGTTGGTGCACAAGGAGGGGTTGGAGGTGCTGGAGCGGTGGATTGCGGGGTTGGCGGGGGGATGTAGTTGAGGCTGGAGTTTCCCTTCGACTTCGGTGCGTGGGGGGACTCCGTTCCCTCTCCCTAACCCTCTCCCTGAAGGGAGAGGGGACCGTTGGGTAGGGCTGGGTGTTCTGGAGTTAGCCGGCAGCCCCGTCGGTTTCCGGCTGAAACCATTCCTTCTCTCGGCACGGACAAGCCCCCTCTCCCTTCAGGGCGGGGCGCGCAGCCGAGGGCTGGGGAGAGGGCGCTCTACAGCCCAACACCAAACCCCCAGGCAATTCCCCCTTCGCGAGCAAGCTCGCTCCTACGAAAGACCACCCCACCGTCTAGGCTATCCCCCACCGGCGCCCCATTTCCGTGCGCCCCCATGCCCGGCATGCGCCCCCTGGCCCCGCCATGGTGCCCGGCGCCCGTGCGCAGCCCGTTCCACGGCCCCTGGCGGCTGGCACGGGACTTGCGCGGAAGCTGTGTCGCCCAGGCCCGCAGGAGGCCCGCCGTGTCGATCCATGTCGCCTTGCAGCACGTCACCCACTACCGCTACGACCGCGCCGTGAACCTCGGCCCGCAACTGGTGCGCCTGCGCCCGGCGCCGCACAGCCGCACGCGCATCCTCGGCTATTCGCTGAAGGTCGCCCCGGGCAAGCACTTCATCAACTGGCAGCAGGACCCGCAGGGCAACTACCTGGCGCGCCTGGTGTTCCCGGAGAAGACCGAGGAACTGCGGGTGGAGGTGGACCTGGTCGCCGAGATGGCGGTGTTCAACCCCTTCGACTTCTTCCTCGAGCCCTACGCCGAGCAGTTCCCCTTCTCCTACGGCGCCGACGAGCAGCGCGAGCTGGCGCCCTACCTCGCGCGCCAGCCGGCCAGCCCGCGGTTCGCCGAATACCTCGCCGCGGTGCCGCGCGACGCCAGCCCCACCGTGGACTTCCTGGTCGCGCTGAACCAGCGCCTGGCCGGCGACGTGCGCTACCTCATCCGCATGGAACCCGGCGTGCAGACGCCCGAGCAGACCCTGGAGCTGGCCTCCGGCTCCTGCCGCGACTCGGCCTGGTTGCTGGTGCAGCTGGCGCGCCACCTGGGCCTGGCGGCGCGCTTCGTCTCCGGCTACCTGATCCAGCTCAGCGCCGACCAGAAGGCCCTGGACGGCCCCAGCGGCACCGAAGTGGACTTCACCGACCTGCACGCCTGGGCCGAGGTCTACCTGCCCGGCGCCGGCTGGGTGGGGCTGGACCCGACCTCCGGGCTGTTCGCCGGCGAGGGCCACATCCCCCTGGCCTGCAGCCCCGAGCCGTCCTCGGCGGCGCCGATCACCGGCGCGCTGGAGGAATGCGAGGTGCAGTTCAGCCACCAGATGCGCGTGGAGCGCGTGTGGGAAGCGCCGAGGGTGACCAAGCCCTACAGCGAGGAACAGTGGCAGGCGATCCGCGAATTGGGTTCGCGCATCGACGCCGACCTCGCCGAACAGGACGTGCGCCTGACCATGGGCGGCGAGCCGACCTTTATCGCCATCGACTACCCCGACGACCCCGAGTGGAACACCGCCGCCCTGGGCCCGAACAAGCGCCGGCTGGCCGCCGAGCTGTTCCACCGCCTGCGCCGCCACTACGCGCCCAGGGGCCTGGTGCACTTCGGCCAGGGCAAGTGGTACCCGGGCGAGCAACTGCCGCGCTGGGCGCTCAACTGCTACTGGCGGCGCGACGGCGAGCCGCTGTGGAACAACCCCATGCTCTACGCCGAGGAGGGCCGCAGCTACGGCGCCGACGCCGCCCTGGCCGCACGCTTCCTGCGCCGCCTCGCCGGGCGCCTGGGCCTGGCCGGCGACACCCTGTTCGCCGCCTACGAAGACTGGTTCTACTACCTCTGGCGCGAGCGCCGGCTACCCAGCAACGTCACCCCGGAAGACCCGCGCCTGGCCGACCCGCTGGAGCGCGAACGCCTGTGCCGGGTGTTCGAGCGCGGCCTGGGCGAGGAGGTCGGCCATGTGCTGCCTCTGGCGCGCAGCGCCGCCGGCGACGCCTGGGAAAGCAGCCGCTGGTTCCTCCGTGGCGAGCACTGCCGGCTGGTCCCCGGCGACTCGGCGCTGGGCTACCGCCTGCCGCTGGACTCGCAGCCCTGGGCCAGCGAGGCCGACTACCCCTACGTCAACCCGGCCGACCCCAGCCAGCCGCGCCCACCGCTGCGCCGCGCCGCGCAACTGCAACAGGTACGCGAGCGCATGCCCGGCGGCCCGGACGCCACGCGCCAGCCGCTGCTGCACCAGTCCGCCGGCTGGATCACCCGCACCGCGTTGTGCGCCGAGCCGCGCGAAGGCCGGCTGTACCTGTTCATGCCCCCGCTGGCGGAGCTGGAGGCCTACCTGGAGCTGGTCGCCGCCATCGAGGCCACCGCCGGCGAACTGGGCTGCCCGGTGCTGCTGGAAGGCTACGAGCCGCCGGCCGACCCGCGCCTGAGCAACTTCCGCGTCACCCCCGACCCGGGCGTGATCGAAGTGAACATCCACCCCTCGGCGAACTGGGACGAACTGGTCGAGCGCACCGAATTCCTCTACGAGGCGGCGCGCCAGTCGCGGCTGTCCAGCGAGAAGTTCATGGTCGACGGCCGCCACGTCGGCACCGGCGGCGGCAACCACTTCGTCCTCGGCGGCGCCACCCCGGCGGACTCGCCCTTCCTGCGCCGCCCGGACCTGCTGCGCAGCCTGGTCAGCTACTGGCACAACCACCCCTCGCTGTCCTACCTGTTCTCCGGCCTGTTCATCGGCCCGACCTCCCAGGCGCCGCGGGTGGACGAGGCGCGCAACGACGCGCTCTACGAACTGGAGATCGCCTTCGCCCAGATGCCCGAGCCGGGCGCCGACTGCCCGCCGTGGCTGGTCGACCGCCTGCTGCGCAACCTGCTGGTGGACGTCAGCGGCAACACCCACCGCGCCGAATTCTGCATCGACAAGCTGTACTCGCCGGACAGCGCCAGCGGTCGCCTCGGCCTGCTGGAACTGCGCGCCTTCGAAATGCCGCCCCACGCGCGCATGAGCCTGGCCCAGCAACTGCTGCTGCGGGCCCTGGTGGCGCGCTTCTGGGCCGAGCCCTACACGCCGCCGAAGCTGGTGCGCTGGGGCACCGAGCTGCACGACCGCTTCCTGCTGCCGCACTTCGTCGAGCAGGACTTCGCCGACGTGGTCCACGAACTCAACGCCTTCGGCTACCCGCTGCGCAGCGACTGGTTCGCCCCGCATTTCGAATTCCGCTTCCCGAAATACGGCGACTACGCGGTGAAGGGCATCGACCTGGAACTGCGCCAGGCCCTGGAGCCCTGGCACGTGCTGGGCGAGGAGGGCGCCCCCGGCGGCGCCGTGCGCTACGTGGACTCGTCCCTGGAGCGCGTGCAACTGAAGGTTGCCGGCATGGCCCCGGACCGCTACGTGGTCACCTGCAACGGTCGCCCGGTGCCGCTGCGGCCCACCGGCCAGGTCGGCGAATACGTCGCCGCGGTGCGCTACCGCGCCTGGCAGCCGGCGTCCTGCCTGCAGCCGACCATCGGCGTACAGGCGCCGCTGGTCTTCGACATCGTCGACACCTGGATGCAGCGCTCCCTCGGCGGTTGCCAGTACCACGTCAGCCACCCCGGCGGGCGCAGCTACGACAGCTTCCCGGTGAACGCCTACGAAGCCGAGAGCCGGCGCCTGGCGCGCTTCTTCCGCCACGGCCACACGCCCGGCAAGCTGAACGTGGAGGCGCCGCGCGCCGACGCCGAACTGCCGATGACCCTCGACCTGCGGCGGACATGAGCGCCGCCGCCCGCTAAAGTGAACAGGCCGCCTTGCACGCCGAGTCCCTGATGTCCGAGTTGCTCGCCCACTACCCGCTGTCCGCCACGGCATACCACGAACTGCTGGACGCCGCGGGCGGCGTGCGCCCGCACTGGCAACGCCTGGTCCAGCGCCTGGAACGCGCCAGCGCCGCGCAGCTGGAGCAGCGCCAGGCCCTGCTGGCGCGGCAGATCCAGGAAAACGGCGTGACCTACAACGTCTACGCCGACCCCAAGGGCGCCGACCGCCCCTGGGAGCTGGACCTGCTGCCCAACCTGCTGTCCGCCGAGGAATGGGCCGGCATCGCCGCCGGCGTGGCGCAGCGCGGGCGGCTGCTCAACGCGGTGCTGGCCGACCTCTACGGCGAGCAGCGCCTGCTCGCCGAGGGCGTGCTGCCCACCGAACTGGTCTACGGCCACCCCAACTTCCTCTGGCCCTGCGGCGGTTTGCCGGTGCCCGGCGGCATCTACCTGCACAGCTATGCCGTGGACCTGGCGCGCGACGCCGACGGCCGCTGGCACGTGCTCGCCGACCGCACCCAGGCGCCCTCGGGCGCCGGCTACGCGCTGGAGAACCGGCAGATCATCTCCCGCGCCCTGCCGGAGCTGTACCGCGAACTGCGCGTGCAGTACCTGGCCGGTTACTTCCGCACCCTGCAGGAAACCCTCGCCCACTGCGCCCCGGCCGACGGCGAGACGCCGCTGGTGGTGCTGCTGACCCCGGGGCGCTTCAACGAAACCTACTTCGAGCACCTGTACCTGGCGCGCCAGCTGGGCTTCCCGCTGGTGGAAGGCCACGACCTGACGGTGCGCGACGCCACCCTCTACCTCAAGACCCTCGGCGGCCTGAAGCGCGTGCACGCGGTGCTGCGGCGCCTGGACGACGACTTCTGCGACCCGCTGGAACTGCGCACCGACTCCGCCCTCGGCGTGCCCGGCCTGCTCGACGCCGTGCGCCGCGGCCGCGTGCTGGTGGCCAACGCCCTGGGCAGCGGCGTGCTGGAATCGCCGGGGCTGCTGGGCTTCCTGCCGGCGGCCAGCCGCCGGCTGTTCGGCGAAGACCTGCTGCTGCCGGCGGTGCAGACCCACTGGTGCGGCGAACCGGGCGCCCTGGACATGGCGCTGGGCGAGCTGGCGCGCCTGGTCATCAAGCCGGCCTTCCCCTCGCAGAGCTTCGAGCCGCTGTTCGGCCACACCCTGGGCCCGGCGGCCCGCACCGAGCTGTGCCAGCGCCTGCGCGCGCAGCCCCACGCCTACGTGGCGCAGCGCCAGGCGCAGCTGTCCCAGGCGCCGGTGTGGCAGCAGGCCGGCGCGCGCGGCGAACTGCAATCGCGCGCCATCGGCATGCGCGTGTTCGCCGTGGCCGCCAGCGACGGCCGCTACTGGGTGATGCCCGGCGGCCTGACGCGGGTGGCCTCGGCGGCGGACGCCGAAGTGGTCTCCATGCAGCGCGGCGGGGCCAGCAAGGACACCTGGGTGCTGGCCGACCGCCCGGTCCACGGCGAGCCGCTGCGGCCGCGCAACATAGGCGCGCGCGACCTGATCCGGCAGGACCCGTACCTGCCCTCGCGGGTGGTGGAAAACCTCTACTGGTTCGGCCGCTACGCCGAGCGCTGCGACGACAACGCCCGGCTGCTGCGCGTGGTGCTGTCGCGCTACGTCGATGCCGATGGCGACGAGCAGGCCCTGCGCAGCGCGCTGGACCTGGCCGGCGCCATGGGCCTGATCCCCCGGGGCGAGGCGCCGCTGGAGCAGCGCCTGCTGGCGGCCCTGCTGGACGAGCACTGGAGCAACAGCCTCTGCGCCAACCTGCGCCGCCTGCACTGGGCCGCCGCCCAGGTGCGCGGGCGCCTGTCGCGGGAGAACTGGCTGGCGCTGATGGAACTGCAGCGCGACCTGCAGGCGCTGGACGCGCGCGACACCGAACTGGGCGACGCCCTGGACTTCCTCAACCGCCTGCTGATGTCCCTGGCCGCGCTGTCCGGCTTCGCCCTCGACGACATGACCCGCGACGACGGCTGGCGCTTCCTGATGATCGGCCGGCGCATCGAGCGCATCCAGTTCTTCGCCGACGCCATCGCCGGCTTCCTCGACGGCGGCGCGGCCTGGGACCCGGGCGCCCTGGAATGGCTGCTGGAGCTGGGCAACAGCACCATCACCTACCGCTCGCGCTACCTCGCCGGGCCGCAGCTGATCCCGGTGCTCGACCTGCTGTTGCTGCACGAGCAGAATCCCCACGCCCTGTACTTCCAGCTGCAGGCCCTGGAGCGCTCCCTGGAACGCCTGCATCAGGAATTCGGCATGCCCCGCGAGCAGGAACTGGCGCTGCTCACCGCGCGCCTGCTGGCCTTCGACTTCGCCACCCTGGAGAACCCGCTGTTCGGCAGCGCCGGGCAGGACGAAGTGCTCGCCGGCCTGGCGCGCCTGCTGCGCGAACTGGCCCAGGGCGCCGGCCAGGCATCCGACCGCCTCGGCCTGCGCTACTTCGCCCACGTCGACGACATCAGCCAGCGCACGGTATCCACCTGATGGCCGAAGCCCAGCTTTCCCCAACGCCCGCGCCGGTGGCGCGCTACCAGGTGTTCCACGACACCCGCTACCGCTATGCCGCGCCGGTGTCGCTGTCGCAGCAACTGCTGCACCTGTGGCCGCGCGACTGCCCGCGGCAGCGTTGCCTGGGCCGCGAACTGCAGATCGAACCCGTGCCCACCCAGCGCAGCGACGGCTTCGACGTCTTCGGCAACCCGCTGACGCGCCTGGCCTTCGAACGGCCCCACGACGAACTGCAGGTGAACGCCCGCCTGCAGATCGAAGTGCTGCCGCGCCCGCCGCTGCACGCCTCGCCGGCCTGGGAACAAGTGGCCGCCGACCTGGCCTTCAGCGGCCGCGCCCTGTCGGCGCAGGAACTGGAAGCCTGCCGCTTCCGCATGGAATCGCCCTATGTGCGCATCAAGCGCCAGTTCGCCGAATTCGCCGCCGACTGCTTCCCCGCCGGCCGGCCGCTGCTGGAAGGCGCCGCGGCGCTGATGCAGAAAATCTTCGACGAATTCGCCTTCGACGCCGAAGCCACCCAGGTGGCGACGCCCCTGACCGAAGTACTGGAGCGCCGCCGCGGCGTGTGCCAGGACTTCGCCCACCTGATGCTCGCCTGCCTGCGCTCGCGCGGCCTGGCGGCACGCTACGTCAGCGGCTACCTGCTGACCCGCCCGCCACCCGGCCAGCCCCGCCTGATCGGCGCCGACGCCTCCCACGCCTGGGTCTCGCTGTACTGCCCGGCCAACGGCTGGGTGGACTTCGACCCCACCAACAACATCCTCCCGGCCCTGGAACACATCACCCTGGCCTGGGGCCGCGACTTCGCCGACGTCTCGCCGCTGCGCGGGGTGATCCTCGGCGGCGGCAGCCACGACCCGGAAGTGCGGGTGACGGTGATGCCGCATTGGGAGCTGGCGGTGTAGCAGAGCGGCCAAGGCCAGGCTCCGAGGTGCTCTCCGTAGGATCGAGGGGGACGCCTAGTTCTTGCTCGCGAACGGTGCTTGCGGGTGGCTGCTGTGTATCCGGTTGACTCCGCTCCCTCACCCCAGCCCTCTCCCGGAGGGAGAGGGGGCCGTTCGGCGTGGGCTGGAGGTTCGGCGTCAGCCTGTGGGAGCGAGCTTGCTCGCGAACGGTGCTTGCGGGTGGCTGCTGCGTGTCCGGTTGACTCCGTTCCCTCACCCCAGCCCTCTCCCTGAGGGAGAGGGGGCCGTTCGGCGTGGGCTGGAAGTTCGGCGCCAGCCTGTGGGAGCGAGCTTGCTCGCGAACGGTGCTTGCGGGTGGCTGCTGTGTATCCGGTTGACTCCGCTCCCTCACCCCAGCCCTCTCCCGGAGGGAGAGGGGGCCGTTCGGCGTGGGCTGGAGGTTCGGCGTCAGCCTGTAGGAGCGGGCCCTGCCCGCGAAACGCGCGCAGGGGAATGGCGTGGGTGGGGCAGCGTAGGAGCGGATCTCATCCGCGAATCGCGCCGGTGGTTCCGGCTATCGTGGACAAGGTCCGCTACGATCTTGCGCCCTACGGGCAAGCGCTGTTCGTAGCCAGGTGTACCAGGACGACCTCGGATTCCCCACCCGCTCAGGACAGCCCCCTCTCCCGCTTGCGGGAGAGGGTTGGGGTGAGGGTGGTGCAGGAGAAACGCCGTCGTAGGATGGGTTGAGCGAAGCGATACCCATCACCAAGGCCGCATGGGTTTCGCAAGCTCAACCCATCCTACGAAAAGCGCCTCTGCGCAGCCGGCAAGTTAGTTGCTCCTGGCAACCCCACCCGCCGGGCAAGCCGCAAACGGCGTGCTAGCTTTTCCCTGGTCATTTCCCAATCAACGGATGGGCCAGGCCATGGGCGACACGAACATCGTCAACGTGGGTACGGAGAAGTTCAACGAAATCTGGTCGCTGGTGCAGCAGTACGCCCTGGCCTTCGGCATCAAGATCCTCGCCGCCATCGCCTTCTGGGTGATCGGCCGCTGGCTGATCGGCCTGGCGGTGGGCATGGTCGAGCGGGCCCTGGCCCGGCAGAGCGTCGACCCGACGCTGCTGCGCTACGTCGGCTCCTTCATCACCGTGACCCTCAACATCGTCCTGGTGATCGGCATTCTCGGCTACTTCGGCGTGCAGACCACCAGCCTGGCGGCGCTAATCGCCGCGGCCGGCGTGGCCATCGGCATGGCCTGGTCGGGGCTGTTGGCCAACCTCGCCGCCGGCGGCTTCATCATCGTCCTGCGGCCGTTCAAGGTCGGCGATTTCATCACCGCCGCCGGCGTCACCGGCACGGTCAAGGAGATCGGCCTGTTCTCCACCGCCATCAACACCCCGGACAACGTGCTGACCCTGGTGGGCAACAACAAGGTCTTCGGCGACACCATCCAGAACTACAGCCACAACCCCTTCCGCCGCGTCGAACTCAAGGCCCAGTTGTCCGGCGCCGCCGACTACGCGGCCGCCACGGCCCTGCTCAAGGAGCGCATCGCGCAGATCCCCAACGTGCTCGACGAGCCGCCGGTGGAGGTGGAGATCCTCGAGTTCAACCTGGTCGGCCCGGTGCTGGCGGTGCGCCCGTACTGCCACAACGACAACTACTGGCAGGTCTACTTCGACACCAACCGCACCATCAAGGAAGCCCTGGGCACCGGCTTCCCGGCGCCGATGCCGGCGCAGACCATCATCGTGCAGCAGCAATCCGCCAACTGATCGCCGCGCCACACACAGGGGCACCGCAAGGGTGCCCCTGGTGCTTCCGAATGCGTTTTCCTACGCCGTTGGGGATGGGCGGTCGTCAATCCTCGACAGCCGGTGAGTGCGCAGGAGCTTTCCTGCCGCCATAGGAAATTTCACCTTCCCGCGAGTGGGGAGGCCCCGCCGAAGCTGGCGATTCATCCTGCATATTCCCCCCGTCGACAAGCGCACCCTGGGTGGACCTCGACCGACGCTTCCCGCGCCGGTCGCCGTCTTCATCGCCCGGGGGCCCGATGCCACGCCATTCCCGTTTCGCCGCTTTCAGCCTGATCGAGCTGCTCATCACCCTGGCCGTGCTGGCCATCACCCTCGCCATCGCGGTACCCGGCTTCACCCAACTGGTACGCAGCCAGCAGGTGCAGGGCGCCGCCCAGGAGCTGTATGCGCTGCTGCTCTATACCCGCAGCGAGGCGGCCAGCCGCGGGCGCTCCGTCACACTGAAGCCGGCCCAGGGCAGTACCTGGCGCGGGACTCTGACGGTGACGGCCGGCAGCACCAGCCTGCGGCAGGTGACGCTGCGTGATACCGTCGTCCTGGCCAGCGCTGCTAACAGCATCGTCTTCCGCGCCGATGGGCGCCTGGGCGGCAACGCGACCTGCATCAGCATCTGCCCGGCCGTGGACGGCGCGACCTGCCAGCGCATCCGCATCCTCGCCAGCGGGCAGATAGCCTTGCCGGCCAGTGGAGGCTGCTCATGAGGGCCGCATGCGCGGGCGTCGGCCTGATCGAGGTGCTGGTGGCGCTGCTGGTGCTGACGGTGGGCGGCCTGGGCATGCTCGCCCTGCAGTCGCAGGCGGTGCAGAACACCCAGGCGGCCATCCTGCAGGGCAACGCAGTGATGCTCGCCCACGACCTGCTGGAGATGATGCGCAGCAACCGCGACGCGGTGCTCGACGCGACGGGGCAATTGAACGGCGAGTCGAAGTATTTCAAGGCCGAGAAGTCCGTCTTTCCAGCCATACCAGACAACTGCGGGACACGGCAGCGCGGTAGCGGTGGCGACGGCGTCGCCACCGCCGACCTCGGCTGCTGGCGTGGCCGGATCGAGCGCTTGCTGCCGGTGACCGCGGACCTCCTGACGAAGGAGTTCGCGGTCTGCCGCAGCGCTTCGGGCGAAGCCTGTTCCGACGCCGGTTCCCTGGTGATGATCCGCGTCGCCTGGGCCGACAAGCGTTCGAAAATGTGCGACGGGGGCGTGTGCAGCTACGTGCTGCGCGCGGAGCTGTGAAATGAGAGCCTCCCATCTGCAGCATGGCCAGCGGGGCCTGTCGCTGGTCGAACTGATGGTGGCGCTGCTGCTCGGCAGCGTGCTGATCATCGGTGTCACCCAGTTGTTCCTCGACCAGAAGCGCCACGCCCAGTTCCAGTTCGGCCAACTGGCCAACCAGGGCAATGCCCGTTTCGCCACCCACTCCATCGAGCGCCTGGTGGCACGCGCCGGCTACCGGGCCAGGCCCCAGGCGCAAATAGCCGAGGAAGCCTTCCCGGCACGGGGAGCCGTCCATGGCTGTCCGGCTTTCGCCGCCGGGCAGACGCTGGCCCTGGCCCAGGGCAACAGGAGCGCGGCCTTGTGCGTGCGCTACCAGCGTGGCCTGGAGGCGCAAGAGGCGGACTGCAGCGGCGCGTCGCTGCCTTTCTCGACGAAACCGCTCAACGTGGTCGCCCACCTGGCGCTGGACAGCAACGCCGGAAAGCTGACTTGCACTTCCTTCGTCGAAGGGGGAAGCGGCCCCGGTTCCGCCAGCGTGCTGGTCGAGGACATGGTGGATTTCAGCTTCCAGCCGCTGGCCGACAGCACCGAGCAAGTACAGCAGGTCGGCCTGTACCTGCTGTTCGCCGGCAAGGGCGGCCAGGGCGACGGCATCGTCAGCGGGGTGCGCAACGACTGGCAGGCGCTGAGTGGCCGAGCCCCCGCCATCGCCGCCAGCGACACCCGTCCGTTGCAGATCGCCTTCGCCGCCATCGCCCAGAGGAACCTGAAGCCATGAATGTCCGTGCAAGCGCAACGGCCCAGGGCGGCGCCGTGCTCGTCGTGGCGCTGGTCATGCTGCTGCTGATGACCGTGCTGGCCCTGTCCGGCATCTCCGCCAGCCAGTTGGAGTTCCGCCTGGCCGGCAACCGCGCGGAACAGGTGCGCGCCTTCAACGCGGCCGAATCGGCCTTGCGCAACGTCGAGCGGCGCTTGGCGGATATCGCCGGCGGCGACGACCTGCGCGGCGCCAGTTGCGCCGGGCGCCAGGGCCTCTGCGTGCTGCAGGTGGACAGCGTGCGGCGCGTCGACGAGCAGGGCGCCTGGCAGTGGAGCTGGAGCAGCGATCCGGGTGCGTGGTGGGGAAAGGCGCAGAACGCCATCGACTACCGCGGCGCCGACGGCCAGAGCGGCTTCGACCGGACGCTGCGCCAGCACGCCGCCTACTTCGCCAGCGATGGCGACGGCCTGAACCTGGGCAACCTCGACGAGCCGCAGCTGCGCACCGACTACTACTACGCCGACGTCTATGCCGGGAGCGATGACGGGCGCACGCCGGTGCTCCTGCAATCGGTCTTCGCCCGGCGCTACGTGAACTGAGGAAAACCGATGAGCCTTCGCCGCCACTACCCCCGTCTCTTCCTCGGCCTGGCAGCGGCCTGGCTGGCTATGCCGGCGAGCGCCGATAAGCTGCACATCAGCCAGCAGCCGCTGTTCCTCAGCCAGACGGTGGCGCCGAACCTGATCCTGACGATGGACAGTTCCGGCAGCATGCACATGGCTTACGTTCCCGATGCCATCGGTAAGCACGCCGATAGTCGTCGAGCCAAGGCGGCCAGCTACAACCCGATGTACTACAACCCCCAACTGACCTACCGGGTGCCGAAGCAGGTCACCTTCAGCAACGGTCGACTGACGGTGCGCGAATACCCCGTCAGCCAGGGCGGTGGTTTCGATTTCACCCGGGTCAGGCGTAACGGCTTCGATGAAAGACGCGAGACGATCGACCTGGCCAATGAGTACCGGGTGACCTGGCGTTATTCTCCGGATTCGTCGAGCGATCTCGAGCAGACGAAGAATCCCGAAAGCGACTTCAAGCGCAGCGCTTCGCTGTCCACCGGGCAGACCTGGGATGGTGACCTCGCTCCCGGCCTTAGGCTGGAGATCAAGCGCACGGGGTGGTTCTCGTGCGATGGGCATCTCAACGGCAGGTGGGTTCCCTGTAGTTACAATGTGCTCGCAGGCACCTCCACGGTGGACCTTACCCAGCATGGTGTGCCGGCCTACTACTACAGGTTCGACGCGAGCCTGAGCGGCTGCTCGGCGTCCTCGACCGACGACAAGTGCTACAAACTGGTCAAGGTCGGCGCGAACTCCGGCCCGAACGGCGAGGACGAACGGGAGAACTTCGCCATCTGGTACGCCTTCTACCGCAACCGCGCCCTGGCCACCCAGAGCGCCGCCAACCTGGCCTTCAACAGCCTGCCCGAGTCCATCCGGCTGACCTGGCAGGATTTGAACGGCTGCAGCCAGCTCGACGGGCAGTGGGGGTGCAACGGCATCAGCTACAGCGGTGGCAACCCGTTTCGTCCATTCGCCAAGAAGCACCGCGCGGATTTCTTCCACTGGCTGTCGAGCGTCAGGTTCAGCGGCGGTACGCCTCTGCGCCAGGCGCTGGACCGGGCCGGCAAATTCATCGCCGACGAGGACGGCCCAGCCTACGACTTCGAGCCCGGCGGCAAGAAAGAGCCGAAATTCACCTGTCGCCCCAGCTATCACCTGATGATGACCGATGGGCTGTGGAACGGCAGGGCGGGCTCGGTGGGCGGCAACGTCGATGGTAGTGGCAGGACGTTGCCGGACGGCGCTCACTATGCGGCCCGCTCGCCCTTCAAGGACGGGGCGAAGAACACCCTGGCCGACCTGGCCTTCCACTACTGGGCCACCGATGCGCGCACGGACCTTGCCAACGAGCTGAAGCCCTACGTTCCCTTCGCCCAGGCGGATGCCACCCGGCAATACTGGGACCCGCGCAACAACCCGGCGACCTGGCAGCACCTGGTGACTTTCACCATGGGCCTGGGCCTGGGGCACTCGCTGCTCAGCCCGCAATGGTCCGGCGGCACCTTCGAGGGGGCCGGCTACCAGGGCCTGGCCAATGGCAGCATCGCCTGGCCGCCAGCGAGCTCCGATCATGAAAACAACGTCTACGACCTCTGGCACGCGGCGATCAACTCCCGCGGCGAGTTCTTCAGCGCCGAGGACCCGCAGCAGATGGTCGACGCCTTCGCCAGCATCCTCTCGCGCATCGTCAACCGTGCGGCCTCGGCGGCGCGGCCGGCGGTGGCGGCCGGCGAGGTGAAGGACCAGGCGCATGTCTACGTCGCCTCCTTCTCCAGCGAGGACTGGAGCGGCGACCTGGTCAAGTACCTGCAACCGGCGAACGCCGGCCGGCAGCAGCTGTGGAGCGCCAAGGCGCTGCTCGACGCGCGCAAGAACCCGCGGCGGGTACTCATGGGCAAGGGCAAGAGCCTGGTGGACTTCGCCTGGAGCAACCTCGACAGCGGGCAGCGGCGCGTCTTCAACCAGACGCTCTCCGGCGACCAGGACTCCCGCGGCGAAGCACGCGTACAGTACCTGGCCGGCAAGCGCGACCTCGAAGGGAGCGAGTTCCGCGTGCGCGGCGGGCTGCTCGGCGACATCGTCAACTCGGCGCCGCTGCTGGTGACGGCGCCGTCCCGCCCGGCGCTGCCGCGCGACCGCCTGGAAAGCCCCGACAATGACGGCCTGAGCAGCAGGGACGACGCCTACAGCGAATTCAAGGCGGCGCAGGCCTCGCGGCGCAGCATGATCTACGTCGGCGCCAACGACGGCATGCTGCACGCCTTCGACGCCGAGACCGGCGAAGAGGTCTTCGCCTTCGTGCCCCGTCCCGCCCTGGCCGGCATGTACCGGTTGACCGATCCGCGCTACACCATTGCGGAGCATCGCTACCTGGTGGACGGCCCCCTGGTCGCCGAAGACGTGTTCTTCGACGGCGCCTGGCGCACCGTGCTGGTCGGCGGCCTCGGCGCCGGCGGCCGTGCGCTCTTCGCCCTGGACGTCACCGACCCGCAGCAGCCGAAGCTGCTCTGGGAGATCGAAGGCGGCGCCGGCCCGTTCGCACGCCTCGGACATACCCTGGCGCGCCCGGTCATCACCCGCCTGCACAGCGGCCAGTGGGCGGTGCTGGCGGCCAACGGCTACGACGGCCTGCAGGACATGGCGGTGCTCTACCTGATCGACATCGCCACCGGCTCGCTGCTGCGCGAACTCAACGTGAGCCAGGGCGGCGATGCCGCCAACGGCCTGTCCAGCCCCCGCGCCGCGGACATGGACGGCGACGGCATCGTCGACCACGCCTACGCCGGCGACCTGCTCGGCAACCTCTGGCGCTTCGACCTCTACAAGGCCACCAGCCAGGGCGGATATGGCGGCCCCGACTCCGCCAGCGCCTCCGACTACCGGGTCGGGCTGGCCGGCCGGCCGCTGTTCCGCGCCCGCCTTGCCCCTCTTGCTCCGAGCAAAGAGGGCGAGGTACAGCCCATCACCGCGGCGCCCTGGCTGGTCCGCCATCCCTCGGGCCAGGGCGTGCTGGCGCTGCTGGGCACCGGCAAATACTTCGAGGTCCACGACGCCGAGGCCGACACCAGCCGGGCGATGAGCCTCTACGGCATATGGGACCGGCTGGTCGCGGGAGAGCAGGGCGGCAACGACTCGACGGTGACGCGCAGCAGGCTCCAGGCCCAGGAGTTCACCAAGATCGCCGACAGCTACCGAAGCCTCAGCAGCAACCCGCTGGCCTGGGCGCCCGTTGCGCAGAAGCCCGGCGCGGGCGGCAACGGCGTGCATGGCTGGCTGCTGGACCTGCCGAAGACCGGTGAGCAGGTCGTCGCCGACCCGGCCAGCAGCGGCCGGCTGGCCTTGTTCGCCACCCTGACGCCGAACGCCGACCCCTGCCAGGATGGCGTCAGCACCTGGCTACTGGCGCTCAACCCCCTGACTGGCGGGGCGCCGCTGACGGACGCGCTGGACTACAACAACGACGGCGTGGTCGATGCGCGGGACCGTGACGACGGCAACAAGGTCGCAGGCATGCTGCTCCCCGGCGGCCTGGGCGGGGCGTCCCTCGGCTTCGACCTGTCTAGCGGCCTGGGTGTCGCCCACGGCAGCGAAGGGGCGGTGCGCTTCTACGACGGCATCCGCCCGGGCCGGCAGAGCTGGCGCCAGATGGAGGCATCGGAATGAGCGGGCAGCGGGGTTTCAGCCTGCTGGAGCTGATGATCGCCGTGGTCATCGTCGGCATCCTGGCCAGCGTCGCCTATCCCAGCTACGTGGAATACGCGCGGCGTTCCGACCGCGCCGAAGGCCAGGCCCTGCTGATGGAGGCGGCGGCGCGCCAGGAACGCTTCTTTGCGCAGAACCGCCGCTATATGGTGGACAATAAAAAAATCGCCTCTCTCGGCCTGCAGGCGACCTCGCGCAATGGGCGCTACGTCCTGACGCTGTCGGCCGGTGAAGATGGCGATGGTGGCTACCTGCTGAAGGTCACGCCAAAGCGCAACGACCCCCGCTGCGGCCCCCTGACGCTCAACGCCCTGGGGCAGCGTAGCCCGGCCACCGCCGAGTGCTGGCGCTAGGTCGGCGCGCGGTCGACCCACTTGGGCGCGGCCAGGGGCTTCCAGGCCTGCAGGGCGTCGATCAGTTCGGCCGGGGTGGCGCCGCGCTGCAGCATCTGGCGGTGTTCCGCACGGACGAAGCGCTCCTGCACCAGGTGGTCGAGGAAGCTCAGCAGCGGGTCGTAGAAGCCGTTCACTTCCAGCAGGCCCAGGGGCTTGGCGTGGTAGCCCAGCTGGCCCCAGGTCCAGACCTCGAAGAGTTCCTCCAGGGTGCCCAGGCCGCCGGGCAGGGCGATGAAGGCGTCGCTCAGCTCGGCCATGCGCGCCTTGCGCGCGTGCATGCCGTCGACCACTTCCAGGCGGCTCAGGCCCTTGTGGCCGATTTCCGCCTCTTTCAGGCTCTGCGGGATGATCCCCAGCACCTCGCCGCCGGCGGCCAGGGCGGCATCGGCCACCATGCCCATCAGGCCCACGGCGCCGCCGCCATAGACCAGGCGCAGGCCGCGCTCGGCGATGTGCCGGCCGAGGCTCTCGGCCGCTTCGCGGTAAATGGGGCTGGCACCGGGGCTGGCGCCGCAGAATACGCAGATGGAACGCAAGGTCATTGTCTGGAACTCCGTGACCGTCAAAACGGTCGTCAGAGTAACTGCTGCGTGTCCGCGCTCCAAGCCGCCATGGCCGACCTAGCCGCCGCAGGCGCCCTGGGCATAGCACGCGAGGACTTGCTGAAAAATTGTATACATGTTTGTATCCGATTTGTCGTGCATGGCGACGCTCTCCGTCAGGCATCCGTGACGGTCTATGCTGGACGGGGCGCGCTAATTTGCCTCGTTGAAAGTTCGTATCAGCCTGATAGAACTGCATGCTGGCAAGACTATGGCGCCGCCCGCACCGAATTGACCTGGATCAGCAGGCGCCGCCCGACTATCGGGCAGTCTGCCGTTCCGGATTCTCCGCCCAACCTGCCCAGGAGGCTCGTATGTTCCACAAACTCGCTGCTGTCACCCTGCTCGGTCTGTTCAGCGCCCCGCTGCTGGCTGCCGAATGCTCGGTGGACATTCAAGGCAACGACCAGATGCAGTTCAACACCAACGCCATCAGCGTGGACAAGAGCTGCAAGACCTTCACCGTGAACCTGTCCCACCCCGGCGCCCTGCCGAAGAACGTCATGGGCCACAACTGGGTGCTGACCACCGCCGCCGACATGCAGGGCGTGGTCGCCGACGGCATGGCCGCCGGCCTGGACAAGAACTACCTGAAGGACGGCGACACCCGCGTGATCGCCCACACCAAGATCATCGGCTCCGGCGAGAAAGACTCGGTGAGCTTCGACGTCTCCAAGCTCAAGGAAGGCGAGCAGTACATGTTCTTCTGCAGCTTCCCGGGCCACTCGGCAATGATGAAGGGCACCCTCGCTCTGAAGTGAGTTCGTCGCTTCGTACGAAAGCCCGGCTTGCAGCCGGGCTTTTTCGTTTTAACTTATCCTGGTAGGCGACCCGCCGTGCCTGGGTCGCGTCAGGGGGGAGAACGTGTACCACGGTGAACGATTCAATGCCTGGACCCACCTGCTCGGCGCCGTGGCGGCGCTGGTGGGCGGCACCTGGCTGGTGATCGCCAGCAGCCTGCTCGGCGATGCGCTGAAGATAGTCGGCGTCTCGGTCTACAGCGGCAGCCTGCTGCTGCTCTACAGCGTCTCCACCACCTACCACAGCGTGCGCGGGCGGGCCAAGGCGATCCTGCGCAAGCTCGACCACCTGTCGATCTACCTGCTGATCGCCGGCAGCTACACGCCCTTCTGCCTGGTGAGCCTCAAGGGCGCCTGGGGCTGGACGCTGTTCGGCATCGTCTGGAGCCTGGCGGTGCTGGGCATGCTGCAGGAGCTCAAGCCGCGCTCCGAGGCGCGGGTGCTGTCCATCGTCATCTACGCGGTGATGGGCTGGATCGTGCTGATCGCCCTGGGCCCGCTGTACCGCGCCCTCGGCCCGGGCGGCCTGGCCTGGCTGGTGGCCGGCGGGGCCAGCTACACCATCGGCATCCTGTTCTTCGCCTACGACGAGCGCTTCCGCCACTGGCACGGCATCTGGCACCTGTTCGTGATCGCCGGCAGCCTGCTGCACTTCATCGCGGTGTGGCAGTACGTGCTGCCGGCGCGGGTGGCATAGAAGCGGAATACCGTGTCCCCCGGCAACCTGTAAGCGGGCCCTGCCCGCGAAATCGCGCGCAGGGCGCGCTCCTACATGGAATGACGCGGGTGGGGCAGCGTAGGAGCGGATCTCATCCGCGAATCGCGCCGGAGGTTCCGGCTAATCGCGGACAAGGTCCGCTCCTACGGGGGAGGAATACC